>DASUIY010000034.1:0-4958 GCA_036279555.1 Solirubrobacterales bacterium
AGGCGTGGTTCGAAACCGTTTAGGCAGCGAAAAGGCAGCGGGACTCGGGCGCGGTCAGACTGCCCAATCCCACCCAGCCACGCACCCGACCGTCCAGCTCTCGGCGACAACGAAGAGCAGGTTGGTCGGCTGACCGGCAAAAGCTGCCGGTCAAGACCGGAACGAGCGTTCCGATCAAGACCGGAAAGAGGGTTCCGGTCAGGACCGGAACCACAGTTCCCACTAAGAAGACGAAGAAGGAAGAAGACGAAGGGAAAGAAAGAGGCGCGTCGATTCCGCTCCTTCTTCTGCCCTGCCTGCGAACCCAGCGCAAGTGGGACGGGTCCTGGGCCGAAAGGCGAGATGTGAGCTAAGTAACCCCCATCGAGCGCGAGAAGTACGCCGCCCCTTAGCCCTCGCGGGCGGATTCTCGCCTGGGGACTCGGCGAGTGGGCGGCCAAGGCCCAACGGAGCCCGCCGGTCGGGCATGTAGATATCCACCTGGGCGAGCGACGCCGGTACGACCACCTCGCCGCCCACCTTCGACGCCGGCCCCGCGCCACCTCGAAGCCGCTGTGCCGGACGCCGGACCCGCTCCACCTCCGGCTACTTGAAACCCCAAGTCAAGGAGTGAGCTGCAAATGGATCTCGTAGCCATCGAAGATTTCGAGCACGAGGGCGAGTCCTACCGGCGCGGCGTTACCTACGTCGTCCCGGACGAGGCCGGATACCGGGCGCATCCCGAGCGCTTCGCCGAGAGCACATCCGATGCCGGCAGGGCCGCCCAGAAAGACCGCGTGCGTTCGCTCGCACGCGACCCGCGCAACTGCGAGCCGGCCGACCCCACGCAGGACCCGAGGACCCGCTCGCAGGAACGCCGCGACGGACCGCCCTCCTTTGCGTCTCGCGCCGTGCAGACGACCCGTGACGAGGCGCTTCGCAGCATCTACGACCGGGCGGGAGAGATCGACGCGACAAGCGGCGACCGGCTCGTCGCCCTGGTCGAGGCCGACCGCGCCGGCATCGACAGCGAGTACGTCTCGGCGGTCGCGGACCCTGCCTACGAGCGGGCCTTCGCGCGCTCGATCACCAACCCGGTACCCGGCGCCGCTGGGATGCTCAGCGCCGAGGAGCACCGGGCGATGGTGCGCGTCGGCCGCTCAATGGAGATGCGGGCGCTCGGCGTCTCCGAAGGCGCGACGGGCGGCTTTGCCGTGCCGCTGACGCTGGACCCGACGATCATGCTCACCTCGAACGGAGCGATAAACCCGATCCGCGAGCTGGCGACAGTCCGGCCGATCCTTACCACCACATGGAAAGGCGTGAACTCCGAAGGCGTGGCCTTTGAATTCGTCGCCGAGGCAGCGGAGGCCAAAGACAAAGCGCCGACGCTGACCCAGCCCGAAATCACGCCGAACCGGGCGCAGTGCTGGGTCCCGTTCTCCTACGAGACCGCCGAAGACTGGGCCGGACTGTCAGAGGAACTGCGGCGCCTCTTCGCCGACGCCAAGGACCAAAAGGAGGCCGAAGTCTTCGCCACCGGCAAAGGCAGCGAAAACATCCCGCAGGGCCTCATCACCGGAGCCGAAAAAGTGGTCGAAACCGCCGCCAAAGAAGCGGTCGCCATCGCCGACGTGTACAGCTTGCAGGCGGCGCTGGCGAGCCGCTGGCAGCCGCGCGCAACGTGGCTCGGCACCAACGCCGTCGCCAACCAGGTCTACCGCTTCGTCGCGGCGGGGGACACCGACGAGCCGCCGATCATGCCCGAGGACCGCAGCTCGATCCTGGGGAAGCCCTACCGCGAGGTCTCCACGATGTCCTCGAAAACCACGACGGCCGGGGAAAAGGTGCTCGCCTACGGGGACATCGCCTCGGCCTACCGGATCGTGGACCGGATCGGGCTAACCGTCGTCCCGGTGCCGGTGGTGTTCGGCGAAAACCGACGGCCGACCGGGCAGGCCGGCCTCTACGCCTACTTCCGCGTTGGCGCCAAGGTCACGGTGCCGAGCGCGCTGCAAGTGCTGAAAGTGAAGGCATAAGCCCGATGATCTTTCCGGCGACACGCAGCTCGTCTAGCGGAGGGGCTTCCGTGGCCCTCCGCTGCCGTCGCCGGGGAGGCGGAGCGCGGGTCCTTCTATGTTCAGCCCGCACTCCTGGCGGCGCTTCCGTTCCTCCGTGCCGCTGCTCCGCAAACCCCTTCCCTCTCTGGGCCGTTTCGCATCCGGCTCAGGGGGGGTGGGGGTGCCTCGAGGACGCGACCGGACTGTTCACCCGCGCCGTTCCTCTGCGCGAGAAAAAGCCTCAGGGGCGAGGGGAACCCGCCGAAATGGCGTTTGCTGCTGAAGCTCGCGCAGGGGGATCACTGCCGACATGGATCATCAGCACAATTACCGGTCACTCTTTTCTTGCATAGTCGATTTCAAGCTCTGAGCCGCCCTATCGGCCTCTCTTTCTATGGCCAGGCGGGTGGGGAAATCCATCGCCGACAGCCAAGTGTCACATTGAGCAAAGAACCGCTTATCAGGCTTGACATCCCCGAAGAGCAGGACAGCAAGATCCTCGTCGCTGGCCTTGCCATGCCCTAGTTCAAGACGTGCCTGTTGGACCGCATTTATCAGCCGGGTCCGGCCATCTTGAGTAGCCGTGGTTGGATCATTTTGAAACTCGCGAAACTGTGAAACCACACGGGGTGATGCATGCAAGGCGATTCTCGACATTGCCGACGCGTAACGATTTTGTGCGGACTTGCCCTCGCCACCAGCCACCTCGGCGATCGCTGTGGCCGCGTCATTTAGCGCTTCGACCAAAAGTCGCTCCCCTTGTGCTCTCTTTTCGTTGCGTCGCGCGAGCAACGCACCGAGGATAATCCCGATAAGTCCGGCTCCGAGCGTGCTTAGCGCAGCGGCCACCTCCACAATGGTTGAAGATACCGCGTTCTGATGAGCATGCACAGGGCATCTGAGTTCGTGCCTAGCCATCTTTCCATTCCGGTGGATGCCACCGAATCGACAGTGTGCCTCCGAGTCAGGCCGCAATCCTCCGAATCCGTCGCAGGTCGCGGTACTGGTCTTAGAGATCACTCATCCGAGACGAGGTACTCGGCAGGACCGGAGTGCTCGACCCAACCCGGTCGCCAGGCGACGCCCTTGACGAGATCGCCGACGGAGATCGAGTAGGCGCCGGCGAGGCGAATCAGAACGTCAAGGGTGGGGATGTATTCGCCGCCCTCGATCTTGTCGAGGCGCGAGCGGGCTAGGGCGGCGCGCTTGGCAGCCTCGCGTTGGTCGAGACCCGCAGCCTCGCGGGCGCAGTAGATATTGTCCGCGAAGCGGGCCAGCGCCTCGAACGGAAACGGACATTTGGATCGCGATCCCGCAGTCATTGGGCATCGGCCAGGGTTTCGATAGCGCTGCCGTTGGTCGAAGCATCCCCGGCGGCGTCCCCTCTCTTGACGACATCCCACGATCCCGGCACGACGATCTCATAACCGGGCCGCCACTCCAGGCCGGCGACGAGATCGTCCAGAGGGATTCCGAGACTCCCGGCGAGCCTGAGCGCGGTATCGACGCGCGGCATCCGCTCGCCGCGCTCAAGCAAGCTGACCTCCGTACGGTGGATCGAGGCGCGGAAGCTCAGCTCCTCTTGGGAGACGCGGGCGCCTTGGCGGCAGCGCGCAAGGTTCTGGCCGAAGCGGACCTTCATCTCCCGCGTCGGCGGGGCCGTGGCCGGGGCGCGAGGGCTCACGGTTCGCCTCCGTCTTGCTCGTGAATCTCCATCAGTCCGAATCCAAGGCGTCGAAGTAGAGCGCGGCGCGGGTGGGCAGGACGAACTCGGCTCGGCATTCCAGAAGGCCAGCGCCGGCCAGCTCGCGCACCGCTCGCTCGACGGCACCCTCGCTGTCGACGCCGCCCTTCTCCTCGTGGAGGACGCGGGACAGCTCGGCGATCGTCAGCCGCTCGGGGTGACGGTAGATGAGGAGGGCGAGGATCGCGCGCTCGACCTTCTTGCTTTTGGGATCGGGTGAGAGGGGACCGCGCTGCGCGCAATCCGTAGGGTTGCGTTTAGCCATGAGGAGCTCGTACCTCCTTGTGGTTAGGCCCTCGGTTGGTGTTTGCGCACCGCCGGGGGCCGCTTGCTGGGGCCGGTCGCTCGATACCGTCTCCGTTGCGACGGGGCGAGTTCCGCTTGACCCGTCGCCACGGGGCCGGCGTTGCAGCGCGCGGCCCCACTTATGTTCGGCGGAAGACTAGCAGAAGTGTCGCGGCTACCCCGACACTTAGCTATCAGCGCCGCGGGCTATTTCCGCGACGGTGCTGTGATGTAGACCGGTCTCCTTGGCGATCTCGCGCAGTGAGAGGCCCGCGGCTTGAGCGTCAGCGAACGCCTTGCGCCTTGTTTCTCGGACGGCCCCTGCATCCCGCTCGAACCTGGCCTGGGCCTCACGGACGGCTTTGCGGGCAACGTTGCGCTTTGGATCGTCGGGCATTGGCAGAGCCTACGAGCCGTTGCGGAAGTTTCTTCCGTAGGCGGCCATCCCAGGGAAGTCTGGGAAAAGAGTCCTGTGCGAGAGGTCGAAGGCGCGTTCAAGCTCTTCACGGATTTTAGGCTTCCCTTGCACACGCAAAGTGAAGGCCCGAACTTTGGGCGGCTGCCCGGCCAGAGTTTCATTGTTAAAGGCCGCGAGCGCCTGCTCGTAACCGATCAGTTGGAACGGGACAGACATTGAGCCACGAACCTCAGCAACCCGCATCGGTCGCCAGTCACCGTCGACTTTGGCATTTCGAAGGGGCGAGGTCGTAGGCACCCCACCCACAAGGAAAACGCCACTCTGGCGCACTATTCGGGGCTCGAAAGGCGGCGGACGCCAGACCCATGAACGAGCCGTCCATTTGGTTGCTGCCTTGTCGCTTTCTTCCCACCACCACGGCTCGGGCATGCCCGCCCGAGCGCGCTCGGCGAGTCGGTCGGAAATGTCGATC
>DASUIY010000035.1:0-4823 GCA_036279555.1 Solirubrobacterales bacterium
CCGGGTCGACCAGCCGCTGGTAGGCGACCGGGGCGACGAGGACGGGCATCGACACCTCCCCGCCGAGCAGCTCCGACCCCGTCCGCCACTCTCTGTGACCGGCCAGCATCCGCGGTCGCAGGCGCCAGCGCCCCCAGGCAGACACGTTCTCCCCAAGCGTGACCTCGTCGCAAGCACCGCCGAAGAAGTACCCGGCGACGCCCGGATCGAGCTTCTCCTCCGCCGCCCGCTCAAAATCCGCCACGCAGATCAGATCGTCGGTCACGCTGCGACCCTAACGCGCGATACCGACCCGGCGCCCTGCACCGGAGGCGCCGATGGCGACTTGCGTGGCGACCCATGCAGCGCTAAAGTTTCGGCTGGTGTTGGTATCCACACTTGAACGGCCCCGGGCTACTTTCCCGGGGCCGTTTCTTTTTGCGGCTCGTTACTACCGGCGATCGATGAGCTTGGAGACGAGCGCCAATAGCGCTCGCATCAAGCCCGCGTAGGCCAGCAGCACGGCCGCGGTATTGATTTCCACGACCGCTTAAGGATCTGACCGGACCGATTTCGCCCCCACAGAGAGATAGCCGGGCTCCCGAAGCTACGCCACGAGGAACCCTTCCGATCATCGCCCAAGGACGGCTTTCGGCCTGAGCCTTAGAGGGGTCGGGGGGCCTCTCCCAAAACACTCAAGCGCGGCTCCTGCCGCGCGTTTTGGGAGGGGCCGTCCGACCCCTCCCAACGCCCCGACCTAAAAGTGAACTATCGGGATGATCAGGATCGCGACGATGTTGGCGACCTTGATCATCGGATTGATCGCCGGCCCGGCCGTGTCCTTGTAGGGATCGCCGACCGTGTCGCCGGTAACCGAGGCTTCGTGGGCCAGCGTGCCCTTGCCGCCGTGGGCACCGTCCTCGATCAGCTTCTTGGCGTTGTCCCAGGCACCGCCGCCGGCCGTCATCGAGACGGCGGCGAAGAGGCCGACCACGATCACGCCGATCAGCAGCCCCCCCAGCGCGTTGACGCTGAGCAAGCCGACGACGACTGGGATCACGATCGGGATCAGCGAGGGGAGGATCATCTCCCTCTGCGCGGCGGCGGTGACGATCGCCACCGTCTTGCCGTACTCCGGCTTTTCCGTGCCGTCCATGATCCCGGGGTGCTCGCGGAACTGCTGGCGAACCTGTTCGACCACCTCGCCGCCGGCGCGGCCGACGGCCTCGATCGCGAAGGCCGAGAACAGGTAGACCATCATGCCGCCGATGATCAGCCCGATCAGCACGTCAGGGCTGGTTAGGTTGAAGAGGCTGTTGAGGTCGAACCCGGCGGGCGCCTCGTCGGCGAGCTCGCTCTTGAAGGCGGCGAACAGCACCAGCGCGGCGAGTGCCGCGGAGCCGATCGCGTAGCCCTTGGTCACCGCCTTGGTCGTGTTGCCGACCGCGTCGAGCGGGTCGGTGACGTTGCGCACCTCCTCGGGCAGCTCCGCCATCTCGGCGATGCCGCCGGCGTTGTCGGTGATCGGCCCGAAGGCATCGAGCGCGACGATCAGCCCGCAGAGCGAGAGCTGGGCGACGACGGCGATGCCGATGCCGTAGATCCCCGCCAGCTCGTTGGCGCCGAGGATCGCCAGCGCCAGGACGATCGCCGGAGCGGCGGTCGACTGGAAGCCCTGGGCGAGCCCTTGGATGATGTTCGTCGCGTGCCCCGTCTCCGACGCCTGGGCGATCGCCTTCACCGGCCGGAAGCGGGTCGACGTATAAAATTCGGTAATCGCGAAGAGCAGCGCGGTCACCGCGATGCCGATCACGGCGCAGAGCCAGAGGTCGGTGGTGGTCACCGCATCGGCCGCAGTGCTGAGGCCAAGCCGGACCGCATCGCTCATCAGCCACTCGGTGATCGGGTAGAAGGCGGCGATCGAGAGGATTCCGGAGATGATCAGGCCCTGGTAGAGGGCTCCCTCGACCCGGTCGGTTTTGGTCCGCACCGAGAGCGCCCCGATGATCGAGGCGATGATCGCCACGCCGCCGAGCACCAGCGGGTAGATCGCCACCTCGCGGGCGAATTCGCCGCCGGCGCCGGTGAAGGTGAGCACGCCGAGCAGCATCACCGCGACCGAGGTGACCGCGTAGGTCTCGAAGAGATCGGCGGCCATGCCGGCGCAGTCGCCGACGTTGTCGCCGACGTTGTCGGCGATCACGGCCGGGTTGCGCGGGTCGTCCTCGGGGATCCCCGCCTCGACCTTGCCGACCAGGTCGGCGCCGACGTCGGCGGCCTTGGTGAAGATGCCGCCGCCGAGCCGGGCGAAGACCGAGATCAGCGAGCCGCCGAAGCCGAGCCCGACGAGAGCGTCGACCGCGTGCTTGTCGGTGCTGCCGGTGGCGACGAGGATGCCGTAGTAGCCGGCGACGCCGAGCAGGGCCAGGCCGACGACGAGCATGCCGGTCACCGAGCCGCCCTTGAAGGCGACGTCGAGCGCCGGCGGCACCCCACCGCGCGCGGCCTCGGCGACGCGGGAGTTGGCCCGCACCGAGAGGTTCATGCCGATGAAGCCGGCGGCACCCGAGAAGACGCCTCCGATGACGAAGCCAACGGCGGTCTCCCAGTTCTGCAGCAGCAGAAGGACGATCGCGATCGGCACGGCGACCGCGGCGATGATCGTGTACTGGCGGTTCAGGTAGGCGGTCGCGCCTTCCTGCACGGCGCCCGAGATTTCCTGCATGCGGTCGTTGCCCGCGGGACGCTTGAGCAGGCGCTGGGTGATTACAAGTCCGTATAGAACGGCGGCGCCCGCGCAGACAAGCGCGACGACGACTCCGTAGTCGGTCAAGAAGCTGGTCAAGAGAGGTTCCTCCGGAATGGTTTAAGCGGCGCGGGAGTCTATATAGGCGAGCGGCGAATGCGCTCCCAGAGCGGCCTACGCCCGTCTGCTTGCCTGTGGGACGGCGGTGTAGGTGCGCTTCGTCTCCGCCACGGCGTCCCGGTAGACGTCCTCGATCGCCACTCCGGCGTCGATCGCCTCGCGCGCCCGCTGGGCGCCGTTGCGGGATGGAAGGTCGACCTCGATGCCCAGCTGGGAACGCGCAGGCTCGGTCCAGGCGAGCAGCGACTCGAGCGCAGCGGGCGCCTCCACCTCGGCCCCGCGGCGGAAGTCGATCTGCCGTCCGCCCATCCCGTAGCGGATCGCCCGCCAGAGGTTCTCCTCGATCTCGCGGTCGGCGAGCGGGCGCCCGGCCCCGTCGTAGCCGTGCTCGTCATAGGAGAGCGCGGTCTGGGCGATGCAGGCGGCGATCAGCCCGGCGAGGGCGAAGGACTCCTCCCCGCGCGTCTGCGCGTCGCAGATACGCACCTCGACCGTGCCGAAGGAGTGGTGCGGGCGCACGCTCCACCACAGCTGGGTGGACTCGACCACCGAGCCGGCCCGCTCGAGGGTGCCGACGAAGTCGGCGTAGCTGGCCCAGTCGACGAAAGGGCTGGGGACCCCGCAGCGGGGGAAGGTGCGGGTGAAGATCTCGGTCCGCACCGTGTGCAGGCCGCTGTCGCGGCGGTCGAGGAAGGGAGAGTTGGCCGACACCGCAAGCAGCAGCGGCAGCAGCTCTCGCATCCAGTCGCAGACGGCGATCGCGCGGTCGGCGCCGCGCACGCCCATGTGCACGTGCATGCTCCAGGTGTTGTTGCGCTGGGCCACATAGCCGAGTTCGTGGCGCAGGCGGTTGTAGTGGGGCGTGTCGATGATCCGCTGGTCGAGGTAGTCGGCCCAGGGGTGGGTGCCCATCGCGCCCAGCCCGAGACCCATCCCTTCGACCAGCCCGAAGAGGCGGATGCGACGCTCGCGCTGCAGGGCGACCGCCTCGGCGAAGCTCTCGGCGCGACCCGAGCGGATCTCGATCTCCGACGCGATCAGCTCGCCGGCCGCGGACTCCGCGAGCAGCTCGTCGCGCTGACAGGCGGCGTAGACGTCCTCGAAGCGGTGCTCGAGCTCGAGCGTGGCCGGGTCGAGGATCGCGAACTCCTCCTCGAGGCCGATGGTGAAGTCGGTGGAGGACTCGAACGTCTCCCGAGCGAGGTCGAGGTCCAGGGACAAGATCAGCTCAGTCCGTAGTAGACGGTCAGGTTAGGTAGAAGTAGAGCGCGTAGAGGAGGTCGACTGCGGGGCTCGAGGTGTGAACCGTCACCTCCGGCGGCACCTGGAGAAGCTGCTCGGAGTAGTTGAAGATGATCTTCACCCCGGCCTCGACCAGCCGGTCGGCAACCGCCTGGGCGGCGGCGGCAGGCACCGCGAGCACGCCGACGACGATCTCCTGCTCGGCCACGACCGACTCCAGCTCGGAGAAGTCGCGCACCCTCAGGTCGCCGACCTCGCTGCCGACCACGCCGCTGTCGACGTCGAACATGGCGACGATCTGGAAGCCGTGGTCGGCGAACATGTCGGAGCTGGCGATCGCCTGGCCCAGGTTGCCGGCGCCGAAGAGGGCGATGTTGTGCTGGCCCGAGGTGCGCAGGATCTTGCGGACCTCCGCCACCAGGGAGTCGACGTTGTAGCCGACGCCGCGCTTGCCGAACTTGCCGAAGCCGGAGAGATCACGGCGGATCTGGGTCGGGTTGATGTGGGTGTACTCGGAGAGTTCCTGCGAGGAGATCGTCTCGCGGCCCATCTTCCGGGCCTGGGTCAGCACCTGGAGGTAGCGCGAGAGCCGCGCCGCGACGCCGAGCGAGAGCCGCTCGCCCTCGACGATCAGCCCGTCCGCCGTGTCCTGCTCTTCGATCAGGGGGTTCACGCCCTCACAGTATCGAGCCTCGCCCGCACCGCCGCCTCGTCGAGGATCAGCTCGGACACGACC
>DASUIY010000036.1:0-3953 GCA_036279555.1 Solirubrobacterales bacterium
AGACGGCTGCGTGATCCGCGTCGATGCGGCTGCGACCGGCTTTGAACTCAAGAGCCTCGCCCTCGTAGCCAGGCACGTCAGTAGCGGTGAAGTCCTTGATCGCTATGGAGCTGGGCCTTTCACCTCGTGGGCGGCAGGCAGCGATCGTCCGGGCACGGTCGGGGTGCTCGCGAAGCTCTTGCAGCTCGCGAAGCCGCGCAGGATCTTTGTGAATCTCCAAGAAGAGGCGGCGGTTCGCGAATGAGATCGCGGTGGGCGGTGGGCGGTCATTCATGGTGGCGGTGAACTCCTTTGCGGGTTGAACTCTAGGTCCGGCGGCGGATGCTTTGGCGAAATCGCCCCGGCCCCGCAAAGACCGGGGCGCTCGCCGAAGCGTCCACCGCCAAGTGAACGCCACCCACTCTCACCCGCAATGTCACAAAAGCAAGGCCGCCCTTGAAATAGGCCCTACGGTGCTGCGATCCCATTAGGCACCAGTGCCCGAAACGGGCCGAAACGGACCGATTCGGCCCCAATCCAACGAGGCGGCGACGGGCTCGTTTTCGGCTCTACGCCGCGCCCTAGGCGGGATTACGGCGACCGTATAGCCTTGCTTTGCAGGCCGCTGCGTAACCACTCCGCCAGGGCGCCGGGGGGACGAAGGGTAGCGGCGAGGGGTTTGGGCTCGTCGCGCCGGGCGGCCCTAGAGTCTTTCTTAGGCGGCGCGCTGCTCGGGGCCCGAGTCGTCGTCGACGTCGAGGATCAGGTTATCCTCCGCCGTGCGCCGGACCCGGAAGTCGAGCGGCGAGCGCTCCTCGAGCTCGCGCAGGAGCTCCACCGGTTCGTCGAGGTGCATCGAGATGGTCGCGCGGCCCTCGGAGAAGCGCTCGACCGAGATCTCCGACGTGGCGTCGATCTGGCCCGCCGCGTCCTCGAAGCCGACGAGCTGGGAAAAGTCGTCGAAGGGGCCGATCTCGACCCTGACGATGCCCTCGTAGAGGCCCTTGGCGGCGCGCTCCACCGCGTCGCCGGCATCGGCGGCCGCGGGCCCGGCGGCACCCGCCTGGGCCTCGGTCAGCTCCTGGGCCCGCCGGCCGACCTCGACCGCCTCGTGCAGCGCCTTCATCCGGATCCGGGTCGCCTGGCCGCGGGCCTGGGACTGGATCTCCTCAAGTTTCGAAGAGACCGACTCCAGCGAGGCGAGGCGGCGGTCGTGCTGCTCGTTTGCCTCGGCAAGCTGGTCGCGCAGGCCACGGATCTCGCGCTCGCGCTCGATCACCATCGCCGAAAGGGAAGCGAGCTCCTCTTCGGCCTCGGCCGCAGACTCGGCAGCTTCCCGCCAGCGCGTCAGCGCATCCTCGGCACCGCGCTCGAGCGCCCAGCTTCGAGCGTCCCACGCCGCCAATGCCGCATCCACGTCGGCGCGGCGATAGCCGAAGAGCGCCCTCCTGAAGCTACCCATGCGCGGCACCGTAAAGGTGCCCCCGGACGCCATCCTGCGCCGTCCCCGGATCGACCCGCGGCGCCTCGCGCCAGAGGTCCTCGAGCTGGTAGCGCTGCCGTGCCTCCTCGGTGAACACGTGCAGGACGCAGTCGAGGTAGTCGAGGACGATCCAGCCGGCGGCCTCGGCGACGTCCGCTCCTGCCGGCAGCAGCCCGCCCTCCTGCTTCAGGCGCAGCTTCACCTCGTCGGCGATCGCCCGTGCCTGGCGCTCGTTGCGCGCCGTGCAGATGGCCAGGAAGTCGGTGTAGGCGACCAGCTTGCGCATGTCCAGCAGGACGATCTCGGTCGCCGCTTTGGAGTCGGCCAACTCGGCGAGGCGCCGGGCCAGGGCCTCCGAGCGCTCGGCTTTCCCCTCTGCCGCGCTCACCGGTAGATCCCCTTCTCTTCGATGAACCGCGCCACCGACTCGGGCACGAGGTAGCGCAGCGGCCTGCCCGCGCCGGCTCGCTCCCGCACGGCGGAGGAGGAGACGCCGAACTGCGGCATCTCCAGCATCGTCGCCCTTCCTTCGGCGTCGAGGCTGCGCATCACGGCGGCGACGTCGGCCTCGGAGACCCCCGCGCGCCGGGCGACCGCGAGGCGGGCCAGCTCGGTCACCCGCCGCGGCTCCCGCCAGCTCTCCAGCCCGACCGCAGCGTCCGCCCCCATCACGAAGACCAGCTCCCTGTCGCCACGTTCGTCTGCAAGCAGCTCCAAGGTCTCATACGTATAGGACGGCCCGTCGCGTTCGACCTCGAGAGTCGAGACCGAGAAGCGCGAATCGTCCGCGGCGGCAAGTCGCGTCATCGCCAGCCGCAGCTCGCGCCCGGGATCGTCGGCGATCCGCTTGTGGGGGGCCTCGCCGGTCGGGACCAGGACGACCTCGTCGAGGCCGAGCTGCCAGAGCGCCTCCTGGGCGAGGGCGAGATGACCGAGGTGCGGCGGGTTGAAGGCCGATCCGAGAACGCCGATGCCGCCACCGGGGCTAGCGCCCATTCGAGGTCTCCGCGTGTGCGACTGGCGAGCGCCGGATCAAGCGGGGCAAGGACGCAGGGAGGCGCGAATGGCAGCGCCATTCGGCCGACCGAGGACGCCGCACCGCGCCGTGTCCGCCGCCGCCAGACGTGCGCGGGGGGACCTTGAATGGGCGCTTACTCACGTATCTGGCCGTCGCCCTGGACGACGTACTTGTAGGTCGTCAGCTCGCGCAGCCCGATCGGCCCCCGCGCGTGCAGCTTCTGGGTCGAGTTGCCGATCTCGGCCCCCATGCCGAACTCGAAGCCGTCGGTGAAGCGGGTCGAGGCGTTGGTGTAGACGACGGCTGCGTCAACCCCGGCGGTGAAGCGCGCCGAAGCCTCAGCCGTGGAGGTGACGATCGCCTCGGAGTGTGTCGTGCCGTGGCTGTTGATGTGCTCGATCGCCTCCTCCAGCGAGTCGACGACGCCGACGACCATTTTCAGGTCGAGATACTCGGTGCCCCAGTCCTCCTCGCTCGCGGCGCCGACCTCCACGCTCCCGGACAGGGAGCGCGTCACCTCGTCGCCGACCAGCTCGACCCCCGCCGCGTGCAGATCAGCCAGCGCGTCGGGCAGGAAGCCCGCCGCCACGTCGGCGTGGACGAGCAGAGTCTCGGCGGCGTTGCAGACACCCGGGCGCTGCACCTTCGCGTTGTAGGCGATCTCCCGCGCCATCTGCAGGTCGGCGTCCGAGTGCACGTAGACGTGGCAGTTGCCCGCTGCTGCGTAGATCACCGGCACCGTCGCCACGTCCTTGAGCGCGTTCTTGAGGCCTTCCCCGCCACGCGGGATCAGGAGGTCGACAAGGCCTTCCTGCGTCGCGAGCTCGGCGAGCGCCTCGCGTCCACCGCCGGTCAGCAACAGCACGGCGTCCTCGGGCAGTCCCCCCTCGGCGAGCGCCTCGCGCACCACGGCGGCGAGCGCCCCGTTCGAGCGCTCCGCGTAACTCGAGCCCCGCAGCACGATCGCATTGCCGCTCTTGATCGTCAGTGCCGCGCAGTCGATCGTGACGTTCGGCCGCGCCTCGTAGACGACCGCGACGACCCCGAGCGGCACCCGTACTTTGCGCAGGTCAAGACCCCCGGCCAGTGTCTTCCGTTCCAGCTCCTCGCCAATCGGGTCCTCCAGGGCGGCGACCGTGCGCACGCCCTCGGCCATCGCCGCGATTCGCGCGTCCGTAAGCGTCAGCCGGTCCCGCAACGCAGCGCTCAGAGTGGCGGCGCGCTCGTCGGCCAAATCGGCGGCGTTGGCAGCGAGAATCTCCGCCGAGCGCTCCTCCAGCAGCCGCGCGGTCGCGGCAAGCGCTCCGTCCTTTGCGGCTCTGGATGCACTCGCCAAGACACGGGAGGCTTGCTTCGCGTCTGAGCAGACCTCGGCGGTCGTCTTCGTCGTCACAGCCATTGACCGCTAAGGGTAGCCAGGAGGGCCGGGCACCCTCTCCCAAAACACTCCAGCGAGGCTCCCGCCGAGCGTTT
>DASUIY010000037.1:0-3399 GCA_036279555.1 Solirubrobacterales bacterium
ACTCTGAACGCCGTTGCCATCGGGTGTCGGCGTTGAGCCAATAGAACCCGATGTATAGCTGTCGCTTCGCTGATTGACGCCGCTGGCAAGCCCGGTGAAGCTGTGGACGGCGAATCGCCTGAATGGCCTGGCGAAGTGCGATGGATCATCGGCCTTAACCCTCAGAGGTGCAAAGGCCTTCGGGAGCCGAAGCAGCATCGGCAACAACGCGATGATGCTGAGTGTGACCCAGGTTGTCACCAGCTCTGAAGGGTCTCGTGCGTTGCGATAATCACTTGCAGTAAAACCTATACATGATTAATGCCGAGGTCAAGATGACGTCAGCAATGCCGGTTTGCGGTGGCGGTCAATCGGTGCGTCCAGCTCCAAACACAACATGCAGTTCAACCCAGCCACCCAGACGAGCTTCAGCGGCGAAGTGAAAAAGAAAGGGGACCCGCATCACCGGCGGCAGTGTCAGCTACAGCTTCGTCAAAGACGCCGAAACCGAAAACGTCTGCGAATTCTTCAAAGGCTTCACGGTGAAGGAGTAAGCGCCCACCCGTTCGATCACGGCACGGCTCGGGGAAGAGAGGGGTCGATCAGGATCTTGGCGTGCTTCTCGGGGTCCTCTAGGTCCGAGAAGGCGCCGGGGACGCCGGTGAGGCCGACCGTGCCGGTGATCATCGGCCTTGGGTCGACCTTGCCCTCGGCGAGCATGTGGAGGGTGTCGCGGAAGTCGAGGGGTGTGTAGCCGAGGACGAACCGAAGGTCGATCTCCTTGTTGATCGCCATCGCCGGCGTGAAGGAGTCGGCGCCGAGGCAGACGCCGACGACGACGACGCGGGAGAAGAACGGCGCGGAGTCGACGATCTGCGAGATCACACCCGGGACTCCGACGCACTCGAAGACGACGGGGTGCTTCGGCCCGGCGCCGAGCTTCTCCGCCAGGCGCCAGACGTGCCACCAGCCGACCGGCAGGCGACCGAGTTTCTCGCGGGTGTCGAGCGCGAGGTCGAAGACGTCGTCTGCCTTCGACAGCCAGCCGGGATCGCCATGCGGCTCGTAGGGGGAGTCCTCCGAGGGGTCGACGACGACGTCGGCCCCGCAGCGCTCGGCGAGCGCCCGCCGGCCAGGGGAGAAGTCGCTGGCGACGACGGTGCGAACGCCGGTCGCCTTCAGCATCAGGATCGCGCCGAGGCCGATAGGGCCGCAGCCGATCACGATCGCCACGTCCCGCTTGCCGACCTCGCCGCGGCGAACTGCGTGCAGGGCAACCGCCATCGGCTCGGTCAGCGCCGCGACGGTGGAGTCGAGGCCGTTGGGCACCGCCATCATCATCGACTCCTGGACGAGCACCTGCTCCGCGTAGGCGCCGGGCGCGTGCTGGGATAGGCCGGTGGCATCGACGCCGTTCTGGCCGCGAAGGAGGGGGAGCGCGACGACCGGCGTGCCGGTGGCCAGGGCCCCCTTGCACTTCGGCCCATACTCGGCGACCCGACCGCTGAACTCATGCCCGAAGACGACCTGCTGGTCGGAGCGGCCGAAGCGTTCATAGCCCACCCCACGCGCCACGTCTGCCAGCTGGTCGATCCCGTGACGGGCGTGCAGGTCCGATCCGCAGATCCCGCAGCGGGTGACCTCGATCCGCACCTGGCCGGGCCCGGGCTTGGGCTCCGGGCGCTCGACCAAGTCGAGCTCGCCGTGCTGGCAGGCGACCGCCCTCATCCGGGCCCACTCTATAGCTGGATAGATGGTCAGCTAGAGGGCGCTCCGCGCAGCTCGCTCGCGCAGCTCCCCGCTTGCTCGGTACCGAGTACTCCGCCCACGGCCCTCTTGCTCCACCAGGGCGGCGTCGAGAAGACGCCTGAAATCGGCGCTCACGGTGGCGGCCGACACGTCGGCCTCTGCGGCGTACTTCGCGCGGTCGGTGCCGCCGAGCAGGCTTTGCTCCAGGGCGATCACGAGACGGTCCGGCCAGTCTCGGTCCTCGACCAGTTGTTCCAGGAGGGCCCAGCGGGCGGCCGCGGTCTTGATCTGGGCGAGGCGCTGGTGGGCCTGCGCCAGGTGGGCTTCGATGCAGAAGTCGATCCATCCCGAGGCATCGCGCTCTGGCTGGTAGCTGCCGCCTTGGGTGTCTCTAAGGGCCTTGTAGTAGGCGGGGGTGTTGTTTCCCAGGTTCTCCTCGATCGAGGAGAACTCGGGGGAGATCAATCCCTCGAGGGCAAGGACTAGCGATTGCACTATTCGCGCGACGCGCCCGTTGCCGTCCTCGAAGGGGTGCACCGAGGTGACGTGAAGGTGGGCCATCGCCGCTCGGACGACGACGTTGGCATCGAGATCTCCCTGAGCGAGCCAGTCGACAACCTCGGCCATCAGCTCGGGGACCTGATCGTCGTCCGGGCCGCGGAACTCGAGTGAGCCGTCCGCCCCGGTGACCCCGATGGGTCCGCTGCGCCAGTTGCCCGGGCTCTTGTCCCTCTGGAAATGACAGGCGTCGAAATGCAGGTCGAGGATGACGCGCTCATGCCAGCGGAAGTTGGGATCGGCCGCCATCGCGCCGACGTGGTCCATGGCACGGGCATAGCAGGAGATCGCCAGTCGATTCTCATCCGCGGCGTCGCCCGCGTCGGCGCCGCTGGACAGAGCTTCCGCGACCTCAGGGGGAACGCTGAAACCCTCGATCGAGGTAGACCCTCCGATCGAGCTTGCTCGCACGGAACGCCGCAGGGCGCCCATCCAGGGCACGGCTCGGCCGGACTCGTTCCCTAGCTCACGGCGCAGTTGCTCGAGCTCTTTGAGCTTTGCTTCCTGATCCGAGTCGATCTCGGGCGTGGCGAATAGCATGTGATCATGCTAGACGATTAAACGTTTAGTCGTCTAAACGATTAATTCGCTGATCGCTGCCGCCCGCTACGCGGCCACAGCCGCGCGCCGCCGCTCCGACAGCACCGCGCGGGCACCGCCCGAAGGCCTCACCGTGATGTTTCGCCGCCGCGCGACCTCGGGATGCTCGCCGGCCGCCTCGACCGTCAGCGTGCTCAGAGCCTGGCGCAGGACGATTTTCATCTCGAGCATCGCGAAGCTTGCTCCCAGGCAGCGGCGGCGGCCGCCGCCGAAGGGGATCCAGGTGTAGGTGCCCGGCCCCTCGTCGAGGAAGCGCTCGGGGCGGAAGGCGAAGGGGTCGGGGTAGATGTCGGGATCGTGGTGGAGGAGGTAGCCGTTGAGGACGAGGCTGCAGCCGGTCGGGTAGGGCCAGCCGCCGACCTCGATCGGCTTGGCCACGAAGCGGGGCGCCACGTTTGGCAGCACCGGCCGGATCCGCAGCGTCTCCTGGATCGTCGCCGTGACGTAAGCGTCGTCGTTGCCCTCGACCGCCTCGACCAGCCGCGCCAGCACGCTCGGGTCCTGCGCCAGGCG
>DASUIY010000038.1:0-7764 GCA_036279555.1 Solirubrobacterales bacterium
CCGCTGGAAGCGGCTCAGCTTCCCAAAGGTCACTGTGCAGTTCGGCGAGCCGCTGACCTTCCCGGTCGAGCAGGCATCGACCCGCGAGCGCCAGCTCGAGGTGGCGGAGCAGATCTTCGCGCCGGTGCGCGAGATGTACGCGGGGATCGCCGCTACTCGTAGCGGGCGCTGATCCCGGCGTAGAACTCGGAGTCGTGGCCGGGGGTGACGATTGCGTCGGGGTACTCGCGCCTGAACAGCTTCAGCTCCTGCAGCGAGCGGCGGTAGTTGTGGGCGTCGAAGGGGCGCGGGGCCAGCGGAGCGGGCCCGTCGAGCTGGGCC
The DNA here is from genome assembly GCA_036279555.1 of Solirubrobacterales bacterium. Lineage (GTDB taxonomy): Bacteria > Actinomycetota > Thermoleophilia > Solirubrobacterales > 70-9 > VRUE01. The sequence goes on from DASUIY010000038.1 coordinate 322, forward strand.
TGCGTGTAGGTGGCGTCGCCGCCGATCACGAAGTCGTGCTTGGCGAGGCGGGCGATCACCGACATGTGGCCGGCGCTGTGCCCGGGCGTGTAGGCGAGGCGGATCGAGCCGTCGCCGAAGAGGTCGAAGGTGCGGCCGAAGGTCGCGTAGGAGTCGATCCCGCCGCGGTCGAAGTCGACCGTGCGGTAGTCGAAGGCGTAGTCGAAGTGGGGCCGGCGGTAGCCGTTGAGCATCGGGCGGGCCCCCGTGGCCGCGGACTCCCACTCGGTCTCGCTGATGACGAAGGTCGAGTTGGGGAACTCCGAGATCGCCGAGCTGTGGTCGAGGTGCATGTGGGTCATGACGACGATCGGGATCTCGCCGGGGTCGAGGCCGCGTTTGCGCAGCTGGGCCGGAACGTCCTCACCGGCCTCCAGGTCGGGCTTGCCGATCCGGGCGCCCAGGCCGCCGAAGTTCTCCTTGCCGTCGGTGGCGATCGAGGGGTGCAGGCCGGTGTCGACGAGGATCGCGCCGGCGCTCGGGTGGCGGATCAGGAAGCTCGGCACGGGCACCGTCGCGGCGGGGTTGCCGGTGATCAGGGCGCGCAGCAGCTTCAGCGTCTCGAAGCGGCCGCCCGGCCGTTCCATCATCGTCTGCGGCCAGGTCACCCGGCCCGCCACCATCGGCTCGACCGTGACGGTCGAGCCCGGCGTGCCTCCGGCCAGCGGCTCGTGCAGCGGTTTGGGCTCGACCCGCACCTTCATCGCCGGGTCACATTACCTGGGTCGAGGTCGCCTATAGGCTTGCGCGCGTCTCATGAGGAGTGACTCGCACTCGCAGATCTTCAAGCCCGGCCTGCTCGAGGGGCAGGTCTGCGTCGTCTCCGGGGCCGGCAGCGGCCTCGGGCGGGAGACCGCTCTGGAGCTGGCGCGTCTCGGCGCCGCCGTGGTCGGCTGCGGGCGCCGCGAGGAGCCGCTGGCCGAGACGGCCGAGCTGGCCGCCGGCCTGCCGGGCTCCTTCGGTCGCGAAACGATGGACATCCGTGACGAAGAGGCGGTCGACCGCTTCTTCGACCGAGTCCTGGAGGAGCACGGCCGGATCGACGTCCTGGTCAACAACGCCGGCGGGCAGTTCCTCGCCCCGGCGGAGACGATCACGCCGAAAGGCTTCCGCACCGTGATCGAGCTGAACGTGCAGGGGACCTGGCTGATGACCCACGCGGCGGCGACCAAGGCCTTCATCCCGCAGGGCGGGGGAAAGGTCCTGAGCGTCACCCTCTCCCCTCATCACGGGATGCCGGGCATGGTCCACTCCGGCGCCGCCCGCGCCGCGGTCGAGAACATGATGCGGACGCTGGCGGTGGAGTGGGCGCGCTTCGGGATCAAGACCTGCGCCCTCGCCGCCGGCCAGTTCGCCACCGAGACCTTGCTGACCAAGTATCCGCAGGTGGTCGTCGACAACCTCGAGCGCTCGATCCCGATCGGCCGCGCCGGACGGGCCGAGGAGATGGCCTGGCTCGTCGCCTACCTGGCCTCGCCGGCCGGCGACTTCTTCTCCGGCACGACGATCACGATCGACGGCGCCCGCGACAACTGGGCCGGCCCCTGGCCGCCCGAAAGCATCGCCAGCGAGTCCGGCGACCCCGTCGCCGAGGAGCGCCGCCCGAAGACCTGAGGGCCGACGGGCCTAAAACGGTCGCATATCGACCGTTTTAGGCCCGTCGGCGGAGTTACTTGCGCGGCTCGAGGATGACGAGGGGGATTTCGCGGCCTTTGCTGCGCGCCGCGTAGTCCTCGTAGCCGTGGTAGGCCTTGACCGCCATCGGCCAGAGGCGCTCCCGCTCCTCGGGCGTGGCGACGCGGGCGTGGACCGCCAGCCGGTGGGAAGCGACCTGCACCGTCGTGTCCGGGTTGGCCTCGAGGTTGTAGAACCAGGCCGGGTTCTTCGGGAAGCCGCCCTTGGAGGCGACGATGACGAGGTCCTCGCCGTCCCTGATGTAGAGGAGGGGGGAGGTGCGCTTGGTGCCGCTCTTGGCGCCGACGTGGTCCAGCAGCAGCATCTTCCCCGGCACCCCGGGGATCCTGTGCCCGAGTCGCCCGCCGCTGGCGCGGTAGAGCGCCGTGTGCAGGCCCATGAAGCGACGGAGGGCAGGCCAGGTCCGGTCCGCCACGTCGAGGTAGCGGGGCGGGCGCCTGCCCTCTGTCGCCGTGGGGCTCAGGTGTACATCCCCCCGAACATGCCGCCGGTGACGTTGAGCACCTGCCCGTGCATGTAGTTGGCCAGCGGCGAGGCGAGGAAGAGGACCGGGCCGGACGCCTCCTGCGGCGTGGCGGGACGGCCTAGCGGGATGATCGCCGAGGCCATCGCCCGCATCTGCTCGGGGATGCCCAGCTCGATCTTCTCGCCGCCCGGGGCGGTCATCTCTCCACCCTCCTCTTTGGCGGCGGTGAGGCGGGTTTCGACGAAGCCGAAGGCGACGGCGTTGACGTTGATCTTGAACTGCCCCCACTCCTTGGCCAGCGTTTTGGTCATGCCGACGACGGCCATCTTCGCCGCCGAGTAGTTGACCTGGCCGGCGTTGCCCATCGTGCCCGAGGTGGAGGAGATGTTGATCAGCTTGCGGAAGACCTCCTTGTCTTCACCGCGCTCTGCCTTGGCCGCCTCGCGCCAGTGGGGGGCCAGCGCCCGGGCGACGCGGAAGGGCACGACCGTGTGGATGTCGAGCATCGCCTGGAACTGCTCGTCGGTCATCTTGTGGGCGACGCCGTCCCAGGTGTAGCCGGCGTTGTTGACGACGATGTCGATGGCGCCGAAGGCGTCGATGCCGGCGGCGACGAGCTTGTCGGCGGCCTCGGGCTGGGTCAGGTCGCCGGCGTGGACGGCGGTCTCGCCGTCGATCTCGCCCGCGGCCTGCTCGGCGACGTCGGCGTCGAGGTCGTTGATCAGAACCTTGGCGCCCTCGCCGGCGAACAGCTCGGCGGTCGCCCGGCCGATTCCGCGCGCCGACCCGGTGACGATCGCCGCTTTCCCGTCAAGAAGTCCCATCAGTCTGCGTTCTCCTTCTCCATTGGTGAAAGTCGGCCCGGGAGGCTATAGGGATTGGGCGCTGGCTGACTGGCCAGTCGGTTATCGGTACCGTTCGTTACGCGCCCTGCGGAGGGCTCGACATCAGCAGCCGGTACTCGAAGACGGTCTCGTAGCCCATCGCCTCGTAGATCGGCTTGCCCATCGGCGAGGCCTGCAGGGAGGCAAGGTCGGCGCCCAGCTCGAAGCCGGCGTTCGTGGCGGCGGCGGTGACGGCCCGGCCGAGCCCCTTGCCGCGCGCCCGCTCGAGGGTGCCGACCCAGTAGATGCCGGCGACATCCTCGCTGACGATCGTCATCGCGATCGCGACCGGCTCACCGTCGAGATAGGCGAGGAAGGCGGCGACGTTCCCGGCGAGCAGGCCGGAGTGGTCGGTATAGCCGGCGAAGACCTCGGGCGGGAAGCCGAGGCTGGCGTAGGAGGCCGCTGCCACCCTCCAGTAGTCCTCGGCTTGATCCTTTGTCGCCAGCCTGCGCAGCTCGGCGCCAAGCGGGAGGCCCGGCGCCTCCACCGGCGCTCCCAGGGTCATCTCCGGCATCGCGTAGACGAACTGCAGCCCCCCTGCGTCGGCCGCGGTGAGGAGGTCCCGGTCCTCGTCCAGGTCGTCCCGGCCCCAGACGCTGAAGCCTCGCCCTCGCGCGCCGAAGAACTCCCTGGCGCGGGCGAGCAGCTCTTCGGGATCGGCTCCGTCGTCGCGGCGGAATGCCGCGTTCGAGATCGCCGGATGGCTGGCGCTGCCGGCGCCGAGGAGCCAGCCCGGCTCGTCCTCGACGTCGGCGCCGGGATCGAGCTCGAAGAGCTGCCGGGAGCTGTCGATCAGGTTGAGGTGGGCGCGCCGGCCGTCCACGTCAGCCCAGCCTGACGCCGCCGTCCTCGGCGATCGTCCAGTGCGGGTTGTGGGCGACCTCCCATGGATGGCCGTCGGGGTCGAGGAAGAGTGCGCTGTAACCGCCCCAGAACGTTTCGGCGGGCTCGCGGCCGATCGTCGCTCCGGCGGCTCGCGCCTCCTCGGTCACCGCGTCGACCTCCTCCGGTGAGCCGAGATTGAGCGCCAGCGTGATGCCGCCCCAGCCACCGGCGTCCTCGACGCAGCTGTCCTCGGCAAGCCTGGCGCGGTCCCAGAGCGCGACGACCATGTCCCCGGCCTGGAAGAAGACGACGTTGTCGACGGGGTCGGCGCCTGTCTTCCAGCCGAGCGCTTCGTAGAAGCGGCGCGCCCGCCCGAGGTCCTTCGTGCCTAGGGTGACCAGGCTGACGCGCTGCTTCATCGCCGGCTCAGGGCGCCGACCCGGGCGGTGGCGCTTCCGTCGCCGGCCGCTCAGCGGGAGGAGCCTGCTGGTCGTCGAGGCGCGGCGGCAGCTCGTCGCTCGCCGGAGGTGGGACCGCGTCGCCCTCGACCGAGTCGGCTTCCGCCAGCCAGACCTTGTTCAGCGAGACCTGGATGTATGCCCACAGGGCGGGGGCCAGGAGCAGGTAGAGGATGATCGCGATCCAGCCGTTGACGGGCTCCTGGCCGGCGAGGCGCGAGGCGCCCATCGCACGCTTCGTCCCCCGCCAGTAGGTGACCAGCGCCGGAACGATGATGATTGCCCCGGGGAACAGGGCCAGCAGCGAGTTGGTCGGGTTCTGGCCGAGGTCGTACCCCCTGGCCTGCCCGTAGTCGCGCAGCTCGCGATTGATCCGGTACCACCAGACGAGGTGGTAGATGCCGAACGTGACGAACGGCAGCAGGGCCACCGCCCAGGGGTTGCGGATCTTGACCCGATCCCGGCTTTGGCGGATCTCCATTTCGTACGCCATCTGAACCCTCGTTTCTCCCCGCCGCTGGTAGGTCGCGGGGGACCCTATCCCACGGGCCCGCGTTCCTACTCCATCGACCGTTCTTCGACGACCTCGAAGACCCCGTCGGCTCCCACCGACTCGACCAGCTCGTCGGCGGCGGCCCGGCGCTCCTCGTACTCGCCACCGCCGCTCTGCTGGCCTGCGCGCAGCTCCTCCACCGTGCCCTCGAAGAAGCCGAAGGTGATGACCTGGTTCTCGTCGTTGACGTTCTGGAGGGCGTAGAAGCGCTTCCAGCCGGCCGGAGCCTCCATGTCGTCATCGGGGATGAAGGCCTGCTTGAACTGCTCCATCGTGCCGGGCTTGAGGTTGCGGACCGTGAGTGCACAGAGCATCTGATCTCTCCTTCAGTCGTGTCGCCCCGCCTCACGACCGATCGTACGCCCATCGGGCGGCTTGTCCATAGCAAGCTTGCAGAGTTACGAAGAGGCGATCGCCGCTAGGTCCTTCGGCCGCAGCAGCGCCAGCAGGGTGTTGCCGTCGACAATCGCGAGGCCACCTTTCTTCAGCTTCACGTTCGCGCCGGTGAGCCGTGCGACCTCCCCGGAGAAGTCGGGCTCGTGGCCGACGAGGAGAGTGTTGCAGCGCCCGGCAGTGAGAGCGAGCGAATCGAAGGGCCCGCCGCGCAGCTCCTCGGCGACCTCCGGCTCGAGGCCCAGCGCCCCGCAGACGATCCGGGCCGTGTCGAGCGCCCGCGCCTTCGGGCTGGTGAGGCAGGCGTCGATCTCGGCGCCCAGCGTTGCCAGTGCGCGGCCTGCCATCTTGGCTTGACGCTTACCTTTTTGTGTGAGCCGGCGCGCAGCGTCACTCCCATTGCCGTCCTCGGCGTCACCGTGTCGGAGAAGGTAGACCACGGTCTTCTTGGCCAGGTGGCACAAAAGCGCGCTCGCGCTAGCTCGCGCGCGCGAACGTTGGACAAGTTGTCATACGCAGGAGATTCATCATTTCCTAAATGCTGATGGCTGCACTGTTTTCCAGTTCTCGCTGAGTTTCTTGACATGTTAGAAACGCGACGCTTTCCTAGTTCCAAATTATTCTGGGTGTGGCTAGGAGGGTCAAGATGGTGGCAGTCAAGAGATGTTCAGATTTCCTGCTTTTCCCTAGCCCATCAGTGCGCTCGACCCCAACGCAATTGTCTTGGATTGTAGGGGGAATGTCCCTGGGCATGCTGGTGTTCTTGATTTCTGCCGCTTTCCCAGTCTTGGCAAATGCCGCAAGCCCTAGCGTCACCATAGAAGCGGCAACCGAACTCACTTCCGAAAAAGCCACTCTCAACGCTACGGTGAACCCAAATGGGATCGAAACTACTTACCGCTTCGAATATGGGCTGACCACGTCCTATGGGACGAACGTGCCGATCCCCGACAAAGCCATCGGCTCGGGCTCGGGCAACGTCAAAGTCAGCCAGGAAATCAGCGGACTCGTATCCAGTACCACTTACCATTTTCGAGTCGTAGCGAAAAACGCCGAAGGCACCAGTACCAGCAAAGACGAAACCTTTACCACCAATGCGGATCCGCGCTTCTCGTTTGCCTTCGGCAGCGCGGGCTCCGGCAACGGCCAGTTCTCCGAAGAATGGGGTCCCTCATATCTTGCGATCGATTCGACGGGCAATCTCTGGGTGGGGGATCCAGGGAACGACCGAGTGCAGAAGTTCAACTCCAAAGGCGAATACGTCTCGAAATTCGGCTCTAAACCACTATTCAAGCACCCCCAGGGGATCGCGATCGACTCCTCTGGAAACCTCTGGATCGCCGACTGCGAAAACAATTTCGTGCAGAAGTTCGACTCCGCAGGCAAATGGCTTTCCCTATTCGGCAGCGAAGGCTCGGGGAACGGGCAGTTCTCATGCCCATCCGGGCTCGCGATTGATTCGACGGGCAACCTCTGGGTCGTCGATCGAGAAAACAACCGCGTCCAGAAGTTCAACTCCAAAGGCGAATACGTCTCCAAATTCGGCAGTGGAGGCTCGGGGAACGGCCAGTTCAATTTCCCCCAGGGGATCGCGATCGACTCGACCGGCAACATTTGGGTAGCAGATAGCGGCAACGACCGCGTCCAGAAGTTCAACTCCAAAGGCGAATACGTCTCCAAATTCGGCAGCTCCGGTTCAGGAAACGGCCAATTTGCTGGGCCCGTGGGCATAGCGATCAACTCTTCGGGAGCCCTCCTCGTCACCGACGAAGGCAACAGCCGCGTCCAGAAGTTCAACTCCAAAGGCGAATACCTCGTTAAATTCGGAACTGAAGGCAGCGGGGAAGGCCAATTCAACTGGCCATTGGGCGTCGCGGTCGACTCGTCGGACAACATCTGGGTCGCGGATTCCTTCAACAGCCGGGTGCAGAAGTGGAGCCCCATCCCGCCTTCTGTGAACGTCGAAGCCGCCACCGAACTCACATTCGAAAAAGCCACTCTCAACGCCTCGGTGAACCCGAATGGCTACGAAACCACCTATCACTTCGAATACGGGCTGACCACCTCCTATGGCACCAGCGTGCCGATTCCCGACGGAGCCGTCGGCTCCGGCTCGAGCAACGTCAA
>DASUIY010000039.1:0-3095 GCA_036279555.1 Solirubrobacterales bacterium
CGCTGAACCCGCTCCTCTTCGACCCTCGCAGCGAACGCAAGGCGGACCCGGCGCTGGGTCTCTGCGTGCTCCAGCTCCTGGCCGGGTTGGGGGCGATGGTCGGCGGCGCCCACCTCTTCGTCGAGGAGCTGCTCCACATCGCCGAGAGCATTGGTGTCGAGGCGCTCGTGCTGGCGCTCGTGCTGGCGCCGCTGGCGACCGAGCTGCCCGAGAAGGTCAACAGCTTCTTCTGGGTCCGCGAGGGCAAGGACTCGCTGGCGCTCGGCAACATCACCGGGGCGATGGTCTTCCAGTCGACGATCCCGGTCGGGATCGGGCTGATCTTCACCGACTGGGATCTGGGCGGCAACGCGGCCCTCTCCGTCGTCCTCGGCCTCGCCGGCGGCCTTCTCGCCTACGAGGTCCTCCACCGCCGTGGCCGCTTCGGCCTGCCGGCGGTCATCACCTGGTTCCTGCTTTACACGACGTTCATCGTGGTCGTAGCCGTCGGCGCCTAAGCCGCGGCGAGCTCGCCGAGAGCGGCCAGAACCAGGTCGTCGTGCTTTTTCGGCTGCACCTTGGGAAAGACCTTGGCGATCTTGCCGTCGGGCCCGACGATGAAGGTGGCGCGCTGCACGCCCATGTACCTCTTCCCGTACATCGACTTCTCGACCCAGGCGCCGTAGAGCTCGGCGACGGCGTGGTCTGCGTCGGCGAGGAGGGTGAAGCCGAGGTCGAACTTGTCGGCGAACTTCCTCACCGCCTCGACGGTGTCGGGCGAGACGCCGATCACGCGGACGCCCGCCGCCTCGTACTCGGAGCTGCGGTCGCGGACGCCGCAGGCCTGGGTCGTGCAGCCGGGGGTGTCGGCCCGCGGATAGAAGTAGAGGACGAAGGTCTCGCCCCTCAGGTCGGCGAGGCTGACCTCGTTCCCGTCCTGATCGGGCAGGGTGAAGTCGGGCGCGCTCGCCCCGGCCTCGAGCACTACTCCGGGTTCCCGCCCTGGTCCTCGCGGCCGGGGTCCTGGCCGTCCTCGCCTTCGTCGACCTCGTCGTCGCCCTGCTCCAGCGCGGTCTCGGAGACCGAGCCTGCGGAGCCGGGGTGGTAGCTGGTCTGGAAACGCTCCAGCACCTGGTCCCGCCGGTCCTCGTCGACCGGGATCTCGTCGGAGACGCGCACCCACTCCGCCCCCTCGTAGGCCTCCATGTTGAAGACCTCCTGGTCCAGCGAGGTGGAGTCATCGACGACGACGAGCACCTCGGTCTGGGGGTTGAAGTAGGTCCCGGGCTGCATCAGCAGCTCCTCGACCTCGTAGAGGTTCTCCTCGGCGGCGGCCATCACTCGGATCCTAGGTGATCGGCGAGCCGGCGCTCGGCCTCGCGCTCGACGTCGATCGGCGCTTCCCCGCGCCGCTCCCGGTGGTAGGACTTGGCTTGCAGCATCTGGCGGACCTCGGCTTCCTGGGTGGCCCGGCTGACCGGGGAGGCCAGGCGCCGGACCGAGCGCGGGGGCAGGTCGGGGTCGATCGCGTACGGCCCCCTTCCGATCCCCTGCCAGGCCTTGCCCGAGAGGGCGAAGGCGACGGCCGCGATCGGCGCCGCGACGAGGGTGACCAGGATCAGGACGGTGCCGTGATCGACGTCGGTCGCTGCCATCACGAAGGCCATGGACAAAGAGTAGGCCCTCTCTATCCGGTACCCTTGGCTTGGTTGACTGACCAGTCAATCGGTGGTCCGTCGTCTTGCGGCGAGGCCGCATGCAAAGGCTTATACGGACTGAAAAGGAGCCGCGACCAGTGGTTGACTTCACCCTCACCGACGAGCAGAAGGATCTGCGCGAGATGGCGCACAACTTCGCGGAGAACGAGATCCGCAAGGTGGCCTGGGAGTACGACAAGGACGGCGCCTGGCCCCAGGACATCATCGAGAAGGCCTGGGAGGTGGGGCTGATGAACACCCACATCCCCGAGGCCTACGGCGGCCCCGGCCTCGACTACCTCTCCGGCTGCCTGATCGAGGAGGAGTTCGGTTGGGGCTGCTCGGGCATCGGCACCTCGCTCGCCGCCAACGGCCTCGCCTCTGCCCCGATCACCCTCGGCGGCTCCGAGGAGACGAAGAAGAAGTACCTCGGCATGCTGACCGAAAGCAACAAGCTCGCCTCCTTCTGCCTGACCGAGCCCGACGCCGGCTCCGACGTCTCCGGGATGAAGACCAAGGCCGTGAAGAAGGGCGACAAGTACGTCATCAGCGGCTCCAAGTGCTTCATCACCAACGGGACCTACGCCGACTACTTCACGGTCTACGCCAAGACCGATCCCGAGGGCGGGCACCGCGGGATCAGCGCCTTCGTCGTCGACGCCGACCTCCCCGGGGTCTCCGTCGACAAGAAGGAGGACAAGATGGGCCAGCGGGCCTCCAACACCGCGACCATCTCCTTCGACGAAGTCGAGATCCCGGCCGAGAACCTGATTGGCGAGGAAAACAAGGGCTTCAAGCTGGCGATGATGACGCTCGACCGCACCCGCCCGGGCGTCTCGGCGATGGCGGTCGGCATCGGCCGCGCCGCGCTCGAGTACGCCACGGACTACTCCAAGGAAAGGGTCCAGTTCGGCGTGCCGATCGCGATGCACCAGGCGATCCAGTTCATGATCGCCGACATGGCGACCAAGGTCGAGGCCGCGCGCCTGCTGGTCTGGAACTCCGCGGTCCTGCTCGACCAGGGCGTCCGCAACAGCAAGGTCTCCTCGATGGCCAAGCGCTTCGCCGCCGACTCGGCGATGGAGATCACCGTCGACGCGGTCCAGGTCTACGGCGGCTACGGCTTCATCAAGGAGTACCCGGTGGAGAAACTGATGCGCGACGCCAAGATCATGCAGCTCTACGAGGGCACCAGCCAGATCCAGCGCCTGGTGATCGCCAAAGAAGTGCTGCTGCCGCGCAGCGTCGACGAGCCCACCCCCGAGGCCGAAGCCAAGGCCAAAGCCTCCGAGAGCAGCCAGTCCGAGCAGGCCGCCGCAACGGTCTGACCTGGACTCAAACGCTTGGGGCAGGGGCCCCAGTCAGGAGCCGCCGGGCGCGCCGCCCGGCGGCTCTTTTTCTGCGGCAGGCTTGCCGGTT
>DASUIY010000040.1:0-5187 GCA_036279555.1 Solirubrobacterales bacterium
GAAGCGGCGCGGGTCGGTAAACCAGACCTCGCGACCGTCGTCGAGGAGGAAGCGCGCCCGCAGGTGGCGGGCCGAGGTGGAGCGCTCGGCCTCGTACAGGCGCCGCCCCTCGGACGGATCGAGCACGTCCTCGCCCTCGACCAGGACCAGGTTGCCGGTCATCCGCAGGTGCATGACCAGGGCCCGGGCTCCGTCCAGTCCCAGCAACAGGTACTTGCCGCGCCGGCCCAGGCCCTCGATCGTCGCCCCCGCGACCGCTCCCTCGAGCTTCGCCGGCGGCACCGGTCGGCACCAACGCGCATCTAGCACCTCCAGAGCCTCGATCGTGCTCCCCGCCAGCTCCGGATCGAGCTGCCGGCAAACGGTCTCCACCTCCGGCAACTCGGGCATCCGTCAGTTCTACACGACGGTGACTTCGTCTTTACAGGCGCTATAGGCCCTAAAAAGACGAAGTCAGCAGAAGAGCACTAGCTGGCGGTGGCGCGGGGGTGGGCCTTGAAGTAGGCGTCCTTGAGGTGCTCGCCGGAGAGGTGGGTGTACATCTGCGTGGTCGCGATGTCGGCGTGGCCGAGCATCTCCTGGACCGCGCGCAGGTCGCAGCCCCCCGCCAGCAGGTGGGTGGCAAAGCTGTGGCGCAGCGTGTGCGGGCTCATCTGACCCGCCAGGCCGGCGGCGCGGGCGTTGCGCTGGACGATCTTGTAAAGGCCCTGGCGGCTGAGCGGGCCGCCTCTGAAGTTGACGAAGAGCTTCGACTCGTGGCGTTCGCCGATCAGCTTCGGGCGCCCGCCGCGCAGATAGGCGGAGATCGCCGCGATCGCCTTGCGGCCGAGCGGGACCAGGCGTTCCTTGCTGCCCTTGCCGCGGGCACGCAGGAACCCCTCGTGCAGGTCGACGTCCCCCAGCTCCAGCCCGATCGTCTCCGAGGCACGCAGCCCGCAGGCGTACATCACCTCCAGAAGCGCCCGGTCCCGCGACGCGGCGGGCGCATTCCCCTCCGGCGCTGCGAGCAGCTTCTGAACCTCGGCGTAGTTGAGGACCTGAGGCAGCTTCTTCGCCCGTCGCGGGGCGCTCAGCGCCGCGGTCGGGTCGTCGCCGATCAGCTCGTCGCGACGCAGCTGCTTGTAGAAGGAGCGCAGGCAGGCCGCCTTGCGGTGCACGGTGGAGGAGGAGCAGGCGGGCCGCCCCTCCCCCGTCGCCAGCCCGGCGAGGAAGTCGCTGATGTCGGCCGGCCCCGCGGCAAGGGCATCGACGTCGTGGGCGGCGAGGAACTCGCCGTATTGGTGAAGGTCGGTGCGGTAGGCGTCCAGCGTGTTGCGCGAGAGGCCGCGCTCCAGCTCGAGGTAGGAGAGGAAGTCGAGGACTAGGCCCTCGAAGCGGGACTCGGTGCGCGGGGGATCTGCGACGACCATGGCGGGGAGGTTCTCCTCAGGTCGAAGCATCCCTTGGGGCGCAAGGGACCATGCGTGCTGGCCGCGGGGCCTGTCACGGGGGAGGGGGGCGCTGCGGGCGGGCCACGGCCCGTCCTCGACCCCCCTCCCCCGTGCCACCCGCGGTCGAATCGGCCAGGGCTTGGCCGGAGGCGAGGGCCGCGGCGAAGAAGAGGGGGTCCTCGGCGATGGTGCGGCCCATCGTTCGAGCAGGGAGCCCGGCTTCTTCGTAGCCCGAAAGATTGATTGGTGCCTCGCGGAGGCGGTGGCGCCAGCCTGCGGCGGTGGCGAGGATTGCGATCGGAATTGGGTCGCCGGCGGGGACGGGGATCTCTACGGGGGCCAGGAGCATCTGGAGGACGGTGAGGGTGTGGTGGCTGACCGGGCGGTGGCGCTCGCGGGGGTCGGCGCTGGAGAGGCGCGGGGAGAGGAGGGTCGGGAGGCCGAGGGCAAGCGAGGCGTGGGCAGTGTCGAGGGCGGCGATGCCGCCGTGGCCGAGGCGGGTGTCGGAGCCGATGATGCCCGGGCCCGGGCCGGCGATCGCGGCATCCCAGCCGAGGGACTGGGCCGCGGCGTCGAGCGCGCCCGCGACCGAGATCGCCTCGTCCTCGCCTCCGTAAGCGGGAGCGGCGGTGACGTGGCCGCAGAGCAGCTCGCGCCCGCGCAGCTCGGCAACGTCACGGCTGAGCGAACCTGGCAAGGCACCTCCTCCCGTCTGCACGAAGCCCACCTTCAACTCCGGCGCAGTCTGCGCAGCCGCCCAGGCCGCCGGCGCCAGGTGCCCGTGCAGCGGCAGGACGAGCACGGGCATAGTCGCTCCTCCACCTTCCGGTGCGCCTTTTGAACCTGTGGGGTCCATAAAGCGCACCGGAAGCTCTGCTGGGTCAACGGCGTGCTGGAGAGAGGTGTAGTTGAGCTTCATCACGTGCTCGCGGCTTGCGCCGCTCGCTTCCAGGCCGCGGGTCAGGTTGACGTGGACGACGTCGAAGCCGCCCGAGCCGAGCCCGAGGTCCAGCGCCTCGACGTTGACGACCACCTCGTCGCCCTCGCGCATCTCGCCCAGCAGGGCCGTGTCGGCCCAGGCCGCCCGGCGCTCGCCGTCGACCTCGACCGTCAGCGGATCCTCGCCGACGACGACGCCGCGGCGCAGCTTCAGCCGGCCGCTCACGGGGCCACTATCGCGCCGCCGCCCCGGCGACGATGCCCTCGCAGACCTCGAGCATCGCGTCGAGGTTTCGCGCGCTCACCGACTCCTCAGGCGTGTGGTTGGCCTCGGTGCCGTTGGCGAGCAGGACGCAGTCGAAGCCGTTCACGATCAGCGCGTTGGCGTCGCTGCCACCGCCGGTCGCGGTTCGCACGGGCTCGAACCCGGCACTCCGCAACCCTGCCTCGGCCAGGGCCAGCGCCGGCGAGGAGGGAGCGATCCGGTAGCCGCGGAAGAGCTCCTCGATCCGCACGTCGGCGTCACAGCCGTGCTCGCTGGCGCCCCAGGCGCAGGCGTCGCTCAGCAACCCCGCGACCTCGGCGGCCCTGCCGGAGTCCAGACTGCGTGCCTCGGCGACGACCGCGCAGTGCCCGGGGACGACATTCCCCGAGGTGCCGCCGGAGATCACGCCGACGTTGGCGGTCGTCTCCTCGTCGAGCCGCCCCAGCTCCATCCGCGAGATCGCGGCTGCAGCGGCGGCGATCGCATTGCTGCCGGCCTCGGGCCGGATGCCCGCGTGTGCCTCGACTCCATGGAAGTCGGCGAGCACTCGCTGCTGGGTCGGCGAGGTGACGATCACCTCGCCGATCGCGCTGGCGTGGTCGAGGACGAAACCGCACTTCGAGCGCAGGGTCGAGACGTCGAAGGCTTTCGCCCCACGCAGCCCCTGCTCCTCGGCGACCGTAAGGACCAGCTCGATCCCGACCGGCGGCGGCTCGGCGGCGTGACGCGCGACAAGCTCTATGAAGACGGCCACCGCCGCCTTGTTGTCGGCCCCGAGAATCGTGTCCCCCGCGCTGCGGAAGACCCCCTCGGACTCGACCACCTCGACCTGGCCCTTGTGGGGGACGGTGTCGACGTGGGCGCAGAACATCACCCACTCCTCGCTCTCCCCCGGCAGGCGGGCGAGGATGTTGCCCGCGCCCGCTTCGGCCGGCCCCGCGGCGCCGTCCTCGCTCACCTCGAGCCCGAGCGCGCGCAGCTCGGCGGCAATCGTGTCCGCGACCTCGCGCTCCTCCCCCGTCGGGCTGCGGATCTCGCAAAGCCTTACGAAAGTCTCGTGCAACCGATCCACGGTCGGACAGGCTAACTGGAGCCGGGGCCAGCTCAGTGCGACTGGCGAACGCCGGCTTCGCTGTCCTGCGCTTCGGCCCCCACCTGTTCCTCGCCATCAGCGGGCCGCTCGCCCGCGTGCCGCGCCGCGGCGCCGACGAACTCGCGGAAGAGCGGCTCGGGACGGTTCGGGCGGGAGTTGAACTCGGGGTGGAACTGCGAAGCGACGAAGAACGGGTGGTCGGGAAGCTCGACCATCTCGACCAGCCGCTCGTCCGGAGAGGTGCCGCCGCAGACCAGCCCCTCGTCCTCGAGCCGGCGGCGCAGCTGGTTGTTGACCTCGTAGCGGTGGCGGTGGCGCTTGTAGATGACCGCCTCGCCGTAGATCTCACGCGCCCGCGTCCCGTCGTGGAGCTTCACCGGGTCAGCGCCGAGCCGCATCGTGCCGCCCATCTCGGAGACTTCCTTCTGCTCGGGCAGCAGGTCGACCACCGGGAACGGGGTCTCTGGGTCGAACTCGGCCGAGTTGGCTCCCTCCATACCGGCGATTGCCCGCGCGAACTCGACCACCGCGATCTGCATCCCGAGGCAGATGCCCAGGTAGGGGATCGAACGCTCGCGGGCGATCCGCGCCGCCGCGACCTTGCCCTCGATCCCGCGCTCGCCGAAGCCGCCCGGGATGAGGATCCCGTCGACGTTCTCCAGCCGCTCGGGGTCGAAGTTCTCGGAGTCGACCAGCTGCACCTCGACGTTCGCACCGTGGTGGATGCCGCCGTGCTCGAGCGCCTCGATCACCGACTTGTAGGCGTCGGCCAGCTGCACGTACTTGCCGACCAGCGCGATCCGCACCTTGCCCTCCGCCGTGTCGGCGCGGCGGATCATCGCCTCCCACTCGGCCAGGTCGGGCGCCGGCGCCTCCATGCCAAAGTGGTCGAGCACCAGGTCGTCGACGCCCTCGGCGCGGAAGACCAGCGGCACCTTGTAGATGTTGTCGACGTCGTTGGCCGAGATCACCGCGTCGACCGGCAGGCTGGCGAAGAGCGCGATCTTCTCGCGGATCTCGCGGTCGAGCCGTCCCTCGGAGCGGCAGACCAGCGCGTGGGGCTGGATCCCGATCCGCCGCAGCTCGTTGACCGAGTGCTGCGTCGGCTTCGTCTTCAGCTCGCCGGCGTGGCCGACGTAGGGCACCAGCGTCAGGTGGACGAACATCGAGCGCTTTGGCCCGAGGTCGGTGTTGAGCTGGCGGATCGACTCGAGGAAGGGCAGCGACTCGATGTCGCCGACCGTGCCACCGATCTCGGTGATGACGAAGTCGACCGCCTGGGACTCGGCGACGATCAGGATCCGGTTCTTGATCTCGTTGGTGATGTGCGGGATCACCTGCACCGTGGCGCCGAGGTAGTCGCCGCGGCGCTCGCGGGCGATCACCGTGTTGTAGACCGACCCCGCCGACACGCTCGAGGCGCGCGAGGTGTTGTGGTCGGTGAAGCGCTCGTAGTGGCC
>DASUIY010000041.1:0-10270 GCA_036279555.1 Solirubrobacterales bacterium
TGGAACGTCTTGTACTTTTTCGCGAGTTAGGGTCGAAGCGCCAGCAATCCAGCGATTCTCGAAAAAGTTAAGTGGAACCCCTGCCGGGATGGGCTCCGGCGCTAAACGGGCTACTCCCACTCAATCGTCGCAGGGGGCTTAGAAGAGATATCTAGCGCGACTCGGTTGACGTCGGCGATCTCGTTGATGATCCGGTTCGAGACCCGCTCCAGGAGGTCGTAAGGGAGCCGCGCCCAGTCGGCGGTCATCGCGTCGTCGGAGGTGACGGCGCGGATCACCACCGGGTAGGCGTAGGTGCGCCCGTCGCCCTGGACGCCGACCGAGCGCACGACGGGGAGCACGCAGAAGGACTGCCAGAGCTGGCGGTAGAGCTCGGCGGCGCGGATCTCCTCCTGCAGGATCGCGTCGGCCGCGCGGAGGATGTCGAGGCGCTCCTTGGTCACCTCGCCGCCGACTATGCGGATCGCCAGGCCCGGCCCCGGGAAGGGCTGGCGCCAGACCATCCGCTCGGGGAGGCCGAGCTCGGCCCCCACCGCCCTCACCTCGTCCTTGAACAGCATCCGCAGCGGCTCGACCAGCTCGAACTCGAGATCCTCGGGCAGGCCGCCGACGTTGTGATGGGACTTGATCGTGGCGGCGCCGTCGCTGCCGCCCGACTCGATCACGTCGGAGTAGAGGGTGCCCTGGACCAGATAGGCGGCGTCCTCGAGCTTGGCCGCCTCCTCCTCGAAGACGCGGATGAACTCCTCGCCGATGATCTTGCGCTTGCGCTCGGGCTCGTCGTGACCGGCGAGCTTCGCGAGGAAGCGCTCCTCGGCCTCGACGTGGACGAGGGGGATGCCGAACTGCTCGAAGGCGGCAACTACCTGCTCGGCCTCGTTGAGCCGCATCAGGCCGTGATCGACGAAGACGCAGGTCAGCTGCTCGCCGATCGCCTTGTGCACGAGCAGAGCCGCGACCGAGGAGTCGACGCCGCCGGAGAGCCCGCAGATCACCTCGCCCTCCCCCACCTGCGCCCGGATCCTCGCCACCTGTTCGGCGATCACCGACTGCGGCGACCACTGCTGCTCGCAGCCGGCGACGTCGCGCAGGAACCGGGTCAGGATCTCGGTCCCGTACGGCGTGTGGACGACCTCGGGATGGAACTGGATCCCGTAGAGGCCCCGGTCGGGGTGCTCGCACGCCGCCACCGGCGACCCGGGGCTGGAGGCGAGCGCCGTGAACCCCTCCGGCGGCTCGAAGACGGCGTCGCGATGGCTCATCCAGCAGTGCTGCTCCTCGGGCAGGCCCGCCAACAGGCGGCCCCCGCCGTCACGCAGCGTCAAGTCCGTCCGCCCGAACTCCCCCGCCTCGGCCGCCTCCACCCGGCCGCCCAGGGCCTGGACCATCGCCTGCATCCCGTAACAGATCCCCAGCATCGGGATCTCGAGGTCGAGCAGCTCGGTAGGGAACGCCGGCGCCCCCTCCTCATAGACGGAAGCGGGCCCCCCGGAAAGCACCAGTCCCTTAGGAGCTCTATCCCGAATGGCCGCGACCGACGTCGTCGAGGGCAAAAGCTCCGCGAAGACGCCGCATTCCCGGATCCGCCGGGCGATCAGCTGCGAGTACTGCCCCCCGAAATCAAGGACCAGCACCTCCTCCAAGGCATGCTCCGAACGGACCCGCTCCTCTTCGGGGACATCGGAGCGAACGGCTGCCTCGCTCACGCCTCTGCCGGGGGGTGGCGTCGCAGGGGGGACCGCCCCCGAGGACGCTTTAGCGACCGCAGGGGGTGGTGGGTCCCCTGCGGCGACAGGACCCGCCGGCCCAATGCCTGAGCGTCCCTAGTCATCGGATACAGCCACCCCCGCTGAAACAGCCGCCCGTCCGTTCGACCCCATGCCGACGGCCTGCTCGGTCTGCAGCTTCTTCCCCTCGCTCATCAGCGCCGGCGCGACCATCACCTCGGCCCGCTGGAAGGAGCGGATGTCCTCGTAGCCACAGGTGGCCATCGAGGTTTTCAGCGCTCCCATCAGGTTGAAGGTGCCGTCGTTCTCCTGGGCGGGACCGAGCAGGATCTCCTCCATCGTCCCGTCCTGCCTGGTCGTGACGCGCGTGCCGCGCGGCAGGGACGGGTGGAAGGTCGCCATGCCCCAGTGAAAGCCCCGGCCGGGAGCCTCCTTGGCCCGGGCCAGCGGCGAGCCGACCATCACCGAGTCCGCCCCGCAGGCGATCGCCTTGGAGACGTCGCCCCCGGTCCGCATGCCGCCGTCGGCGATCACGTTGACGTACTCGCCGGTCTCGAGCATGTGCTGCGAGCGGGCGGCCGCCACGTCGGCGATCGCGGTCGCCTGCGGCACCCCGATCCCGAGCACACCGCGGGTCGTGCAGGCCGCGCCCGGCCCGACGCCGACCAGGACGCCGACCGCGCCGGTCCGCATCAGGTGCAGCCCGGTCGAGTAGGAGGCGCAGCCGCCGACCACGGTCGGCACCGGCACCTCGGCGATGAACTCCTTCAGGTTGAGCGGCTCGACCGTGGTCGAGACGTGTTCGGCCGAGATCACCGTGCCCTGGATGACGAGGATGTCTATCCCTGCCTCGACCGCGATCTCGTAGTGCTCGCGGACTTTCTGCGGCGTCAGCGAGCCGCAGGCGACCGCGCCGCGCTCCTTGATCTCCGCGACTCGCTTGCCGATCAGCTCGGGCTTTACCGGCTCGGTGTAGATCTCCTGCATGATCCGCGTCGCCTCGTGCACGGGCGCGGCGGCGATCGCCTCCAGCCGCTCCTCGGCATCCTCGAAGCGGGTCCAGATCCCCTCCAGGTTGAGCACGCCGAGGCCGCCCAGCTCGTTGACGAGCACGGCAGTGTCGGGGCTGACCACCCCGTCCATCGCCGAGGCGACGAGCGGCAGCTCGAAGCGGTACGGGCCAAGGGTCCAGCTGATGTCAATGTCGTCGGGATCGCGGGTGCGGCGCGACGGGACGATCGCGATGTCGTCGAATCCGTAGGCGCGCCGCCCCTTCTTGCCCCGACCGATGTCGATCTCCAATTAGGTCCTCCAGGGTGGCGTTGAGATCCCAGCCTACACTTCGGCGGGGACCTCCAAATCCTGGACGTGGACCTCACCGAGGAGGCGCTCGACCTGGCTGCGGTCGACCACGCCGGCGCCGAAGTGCTGCGTCGACTCCGCCCCGCAGGCGACCCCGTAGGCGAGGCACTCCTCGGCAAGCCGGCCGTCGTAGCGCGCCGCCGCGTAGCCGGCCAGGAAGGCGTCGCCCGAGCCGACCGTCGAGACCGGCTCCAGCGGCTCGGTGCGGACCTCGACGAAACGCCTCTCCGCCCCTTCGCCGATCACCGCCGCGCAGCCGTCCGGCCGCGTGATCGCGGCCTCGTGGGCGCCGAGGCGGACCAGCTCGGAGAGCCCGTGGACGAGGTCCTGACGGTCGCCGAACTCCTGGCCGACCAGCTCCTCCGCCTCACGCTCGTTGGGCGTGACCATGGCGGCCCCGGCGCGCAGCCCGGTGAGCATCGCCTCCCCCTCGGAGTCGAGGACGACCGGCACGCCGCGATCGGTCAGGTCCTTGACCAGGCGCGCGTAGAGGTCGCCGCCGGCCCCGGGGGGCAGGGTGCCGGCGAGCAGGCAGAGCCTGGCGCCGTCGGCGAGGTAGCCGAGGCGGGAGGCGAACGCCTCGACCTCCTCGGGGCTGACCGCGGGCCCGCGCTCGTTGATCTCGGTCTGCTCGCCGGAGGTGGGGTCGATCACGGCCATGTTGATCCGCGTGTCGGCGGCGATCTCGGTGAAGTCGGTCAGGACCGCTTCCTCGCGAAGCTGCTCCAGCAGCCGGTTCCCGGTCGGGCCGCCGGCGAAGCCGGTGGCGATCACCGGCCGGCCGAGCCGGTTGAGGGCTCGGGCTACGTTGATCCCCTTGCCGCCCGGCGACGTGCGGCTCTCGACCGCCCGGTGCCGGTGGCCGAGGCGGAAGTTCGGCACCGCGACCGTGCGGTCGATCGCGGCGTTGAGAGTGACCGTGAGGATCATCGTGAAAGGCGCCTCAGCATTACTGCTCCAAGCAGTATCACGCAAAGCGCGATCCCGACCGGGATCTCCTCCGAGCCGACGAAGCTCCTCGCCCGTTCCAGCGCGCTCGCCTCGGGCACCGAACGCGCGGCGCGCAGCGCCACGGCGGCGGCCCGGCGGCCGTCGACGAACACGGTCGCCCTGCCGAGCGCGGCGCCGCGCCGGACCGGGCCCTCGAGCTCGCTCGGCGCCCGCACCGCGAGGCCGAGCCGCTGGTCGGGGCGAACGCCGACGGAGACCGTGCGCGCGGCGCGCAGCGGCAGCTCCCCGCCCCCGTAGCGAACCGAGGCCTCGGCGAGCTCCTCCCCCGCCCGGACCGGCACCCGCCGCTCGTAGCGGGAGAAGCCGTACTCGAGCAGGCGCAGGCTGGCGAGGTCGCGTTCGGTCTCGGTCGGGGTGCCGATCACGACCGAGATCAGCCTCACCCCGTCGCGCTGGCCGGAGCCGACCAGGACGTAGGCGGCGCCGAAGGTGTGGCCCGTCTTCACCCCGGTCGTCCAGGTTGCCCGGTAGAGCAGGTCGTTGAGGGTGTCGACCGTGCGCGGCGGGCGCAGGCTGCGCAGCCTGGCGCTGCGGGCAGCGGCGATCCGGGCGAAGGCGGGATTGCGCAGAAGCCTCCGGGTCAGGGTCGCCAGGTCGCGGGCGCTGGAGTAGTTGCCCTCCTCGTCGAGCCCGATCGGGTTCGCGTAGTGCGTGTCCGCCAGGCCCAGCGCCGCGGCGTAGCGGTTCATCTCGGCGACGAAGCGGGTTTCCGAGCCGGCGGCGGCGAGGGCGAGGTCGTAGGCGGCGTCGTTGCCGCTGCGCAGGATCAGGCCGTAGAGCAGGTCGCGCACGCTCACCCGCTCGCCGGGCCTGAGCTCGAGCAGCGACTCGCCGTAGATCGCGTCGTAGGGGGCGGCCCGCACGACGCGGTCCAGCGGCAGCTCGCGCAGCGCCACGTAAGCGGTCATCAGCTTGGTCGTGCTGGCGATCGGCAGCCGCCGGTCGCCGGCGTGGGAGGCGAGCAGGTCGCCGCTGCGGGCGTCGATCAAGGCCCACGCCCGGGCGTCGATGCTCGGCGGTCCGGCCTCGGCCTCGGCCGGCGCCATCCAGAGCAGGGCCAGCAGACACGCGACAAGCGCGCCGGCAATCCGGCCGCTCACCGCAACTTCAGCGTTTCGCCCGCGATCAGGATCTGCGGGTCGACCTCGGGGTTGAGCCTTTCGATGCGCGCGACCGAGACCCCGGTCCGGTGGGCGATCGCCAGCAGGGTGTCCCCGCTCTTGATCTCGTAGGAAGCCGGTGCCGGCTTCCTGGGCTCGGCCCGGCGCGCCGCCTTCTCGCCGCGCCCCTGCCCGCTCGAGTCGTCCGAGCCACCGCCGAGCGCGCCCCCGATGGCGACTACGACGAGGACGAAGGCGGCGATCAGGGCGAGTACCGCGAAGATCCGGGCCGTAGCTGAGGTGCGCTTGTTCATTTCTCGTGAGTGGTGGGCGAATGGGCGGCGCAGATCGTATCTGCGCCAAACACCCGCCGACGGGCCTTTTACATACACCTATATGGCATGTAATCGGCCCATCGGCAGCCGTTGTCCTATTCGGTCGAAGCGGCCCAAACCCTGGCGCGCAGGTCCTCGGCGGCGGCGGCCGGGTCCTCGGCGGCGGCGATCCCGCGCGAAACGGGGACCAGGGCCGACGAGACACCCGCGGTGAAGGCGGCCCCGAGCAGCTCCGGCCGGCCGCCCTGGGCACCTACCCCCGGGATGAGGAAGATCGAGCGGGGCATCAGGGAACGCAGGCGGGCGATGTGCTCGGGCGCGGTCGCGCCGACCACCGCTCCCATCCCGCTCAGCCCGCCCTCGCCCAGCAGCCGGCCCGAGAGCCCGTCGACGAGCCCGGCCAGGCGCTCGTGCAGCGGCCGCTCGGGCGCAGGCAGGTCCTGCACGTCGGCCGCACCGGGATTGCTCGTCCGCACCAGGGCGAAGATGCCCGCCCCGGCCGCCGCGGCGGCATCCACCAGCGGCTCCAGCGCGTCGGCGCCGAGCAGCGGGTTGGCGGTGAAGGCATCGGCTCCGAGCCCCGCCACGGGGCCCCATGGAGTCGGGGTCTCGCCCACCAGGGCCTGGGCGTAGGCGGCCGCGGTGACCGGAACGTCGCCGCGCTTGCCGTCGGCGACGACGAGCAGGCCGGCTTCGTGGGCCGCCGCGCAGACATCCGCCAGCGCGGCCCAGCCCGGAGCGCCGAGGCGCTCGAAGCAGGCGAGCTGAGGCTTGATCGCGACGCAGGCCGGACCGGCCCTCTCGATCAGCGAACGGCAGTGCGCGACGACCGCCCCGGCCGCATGCTCGGCGACCGGGGCGGCGCCGGCGGAAACGTCAGGCTCGGCCCCGGAGAGCTTCGACGGATCGGGGTCGAGGCCGAGACAGACCTGGCTGCGGCGCTCTTCGACGAGCGCCGCCAGCCGGTCTGCGAAGGGCTGCGCCTGACTCAGCCTTTGACCTTGGTCTTCAGCGCGGAGCCAGCGGAGAAGCGCGGGACCTTGCCGCCCGGGATCGTGATCCGCTCGCCGGTGCGGGGGTTGACGCCCTGGCGGGGGCCGCGCTCGGCGACGTGGAATTTGCCGAAGCCGGTGAAGCTGACTTCGCCGCCGCTGCTCAGCGTGTCGGTGATCGCGTCGAGCACCGCGTCGACCGCGTCGCCGGCGGCCTTCTTGCTGCCCAGTCGCTCGTCGCCTGCCAGTTGGTCCAGAAACTCAGCCTTTGTCACGTCGAAGCTCCTCCGTCATGAGTGGTTGAAATCGCGGCGGAATCTAACAGTGGCCACGGCCGTAAAGCCGCATGGGAGTCAGGAGCCGGCAACCGTCATCTCGCCGATCAGCAGCGGCGGCGTGCTGACCGAGCCGCCGAAGGGAACCCATCGCGGCCTCGAACCGGCCGCCCGCACCGCCTTCAGCATGGAGACGAGGTCGCCGGCGATCGTGAACTCGCGCAATGGCTCGGCCTCCTCCCCGGCGCGGATCGCGCGACCCGAGGCGCCGACCGAGAAAGCTCCGGTGACCGGGTTGACGCCCGAGTGCAGGCCGGCGACGTCGGTGACGAGCACCCCCTCCCCCGCCTCGCGCAGCAGCTCCTCGAAGCCGAGCGCCCCCGGTGCGACGACGAGGTTCGAGGCGGAGACCGCGGGCTGGGAGCGGTAACCCGCGCGCCCGGCGCTGCCCGTCGAGGCCGCGTCGTCCCGGCGAGCGGTGTAGGTGTCGTAGAGGAAGGTCCGCAGTTCCCCGCCCTCGATCAGCGCGCTACGGCGGCGGGGCACGCCCTCGCCGTCGAAGGGGGAGGAGGCCGATCCGGCGGGGTCGAGGCCGTCGTCCCGGATGACGAGAGCCTCGGCGGCGATCGCGGTGCCGAGCAGGCCGGCGAAGGGGGAGCGCCCGCGCTGGACGGCGTCGGCGCCCAGGCCACGGCCGATCAGGGCGACGAAGCTGGCGGCCACCGTCGGGTCGAGGACGACCGGGCAGCTGCGCGATGCAGGCTTGCCGGCACCGATCATCGCGGTCGCGCGCGCCGCCGCTTCGCGCCCGATCGCGGCCGGGTCGAGGGCCCCCGGGCCGCGGCCGAGGTCGAAGCCGAGCCCGGTCTCGCGCCCGCCGTCGCCCTCGGCGAGCGCCTGCGCGTAGCCGTAGCAGTCGGTGCGCTCGAACTCACCCACGATCCCGGTCGAGGAGACGATCGCGACGCGCTCGGCCGAGTCGGCGTAGACCGCCTGCTCGACTCCGGCGACCCGCGCGTCGGCGCCGAGCGCCGCCCGCTCGATCTCGAGCGCCAGCTCGGCGACGCGCTCCGTGGTCCAGTCGGCCAGCGAAGGGTCGCTCAGCCCCTCCAGCCTCTCCTCCCCTTCCGGTGCGCTTTTTGGACCTGTGAGGTCCATAAGGCGCACCGGAAGCTCGGGGGGGGCGGCGAACTCGTCCTCGTCGGCGATCCGCGCCATCTCGGCCGCGCGAGAGGCGAGCTCCGCGATCCCCGCCGCGGAGAGATCGGTGCCGTAGGCGTAGCCGGCCCGGCGACCGATCCAGGCGCGGATGCCGATCCCGCGCTTGGTCGCCGCGGTGAGGCTCTCGACCTCGCCCCCGTGGACGCGCACCTCGCGCCCGGCGTCCTCCGACGCGTAGGCCTCGGCGTGCCCCGCCCCGGCGGCGAGCGTGCCCTCGACAGCGCGGCGTGCCAGCTCGATCAAACCTCCGTCCCCCCCACGGTCATCGCCTGGATCCGGACGTGGCCCTGGCCGGTCCCGACCGGCACTTTCTGGCCGGCCTTGCCGCAGACGCCGGTCTTCATCTCGAAGTCGTCGCCGACCGCGTCGATCGCCGCCAGCGCCTCGAGGCAGTTGCCGATCAGGGTGGCGCCGCGGCACGGCCGCGTCACCCGGCCGTCCTCGATCAGGTAGCCCTCGGAGACGCCGAAGACGAAGTCGCCGGTCGCCGGGTCGACCTGGCCGCCGGCGAAGGAGGCGGCGTAGAAGCCGCGCTTGACCTCGGCGATCATCGCCTCCGGCTCGGCGTCGCCGGGCGCGATGTAGGTGTTGGTCATGCGCGGCACCGGCAGGTGGCGGAAGCTCTCGCGGCGGCCGTTGCCGGTCGAGACGGCGCCGTCGCGGCGGGCGGTCAGCCGGTCGTACAGGAAGGAGACGAGCCGGCCCTCCTCGATCACCATCGTCTGCTGCGTCGGCGTGCCCTCGTCGTCGATCGAGTCGCTGCCCCACTCGCCCGGCATGCGCCCGTCGTCGTAGGCGGTGACCAGCGGCTGAGCGACCTGCGCGCCCAGCTTGCCGGCGTAGACGCTGGCGTCCTTCTGCACGTGATCGGCCTCGAGCCCGTGGCCGGTCATCTCGTGGAAGAGGACGCCGCCGAAGCCGCCGCCGACCACCACCGGCATCGAGCCGGCGGGGGCGGGGCCGGCGTCGAGCAGGGTCAGCGCCTTGCGCGCCGCGCTTGCCGCGATCTGGCCGGGGTCGTCGCCGAAGAGCTCGAAGCCGCGATGCCCGCCCAGCGTCTCCGAGCCGGTCTCGACCGAGTCGCCGCGGCGGGCCACCGCCTGGGCGCCGATCCGCACCCGCGTGCGGTCGTCGCCGCTGAAGAGGCCCTCCGAGTTGGCGACGGTCACCTCGCGGCGGACCTCGGCGTAGGAGGCCGTGAACTGGGCGATCTCGGGGCCGGCGGCGCGGCCGCGCTCGTCGAGGTCGCGCAGGAGAGTCGCCTTGCGCTCGGCGGGCACCTCGGACGGCCGCTGCTCGATCGGGTGCGGGGTGCTCGCCACGGCCTGCAGCGGGCGCGGCTCGGCCCGGCCGGCGTGCAGCGCCGCGGCCGCCTCGTCGGCGGCACGCTCGACGTCATCAGGGTCGAGGCCGTCGACGTGGGCGAAGTAGGTTGTCCCGCCGCTGAGCACCCGCACGCCGGCGCCCGCCGAGGAGCCCGACTGCACCGATTCGACCCGCGACTCGTCGATTGCCATCGTCAGGCCGGCGCTGCGCTCGGCGAAGACCTCGGCGAACTCGCCGCCGTTGGCCAGCGCCCTGCTCAGCACCCGCTCGGCGAGCGCCGGCTCGATCAGGGCATTCACCGCTTCGGGCGCTTCCCGGCGACCTCGATCAGCCGGCCTGCGGCGACGAAGAGCTCGCCGCCCGCCAGCGAGTCGGCCGCGTGATCGCTCGCCCGGCCACCGGGGTAGTAGAGGCGGGCGAAGGGCCGCCGGGCGACGCGGCGGCGGCGCATGTACGCGGCCGCCTCGTCGGCGTAGCCCGAGACGCGGTCGAGCAGGACGCGGTGCGGCTTAGGCGGCACCGCCGGCCTCCCTGCCTTCCGCGGCGGCCAGGTCGCGCAGAACCGAGCGCATATCGAAGAAGAGCAGCGAGGCGAGCGCGAAGCGATCGGTCACGGCGACGGCGGCCAGGCCGGCGTGGCGCAGGGCGAAGACCTCGCCCTGCTCGGTGGCCACGTGCACCTGCTCGGCGGGCTCCTCGCCGGCCCGATCGGCGACCTCGAACAGCGTCGCCGCGTCCTCGCGCCAGCGATCGCGCTCGCCGGCGGCGGCAAGCACGGCACCGGCGGAGTCGAGGATCGCGGCCCCGCGCAGGTCGGGGGACATCTCGGTCAGGAAGGCCAGTGCCGCCTCCGCGGCGTCGCCCAGAGCGACCTCGGTGGCGGCAGCGTCGGCCATGTAGGTGAAAATACCGACCGTGCCC
>DASUIY010000042.1:0-5275 GCA_036279555.1 Solirubrobacterales bacterium
CCGGCTTCGCCGAGGCAGGCTTGCCGTTGACGATCGAGTTGGGCTTGGCGGCGTGCCATTTCTCCATGCCCTCGAGGCCGCCCTCCTCGGCCGGGGAGAAGCCCTTGCCCTTGACCGTGTGGATGTGGACGATCACCGGCCGGTCGGCGTCGAACGCCTCGCGCAGGGCCTCGCGCAGGGCGTGCACGTCGTGGCCGTCGATCACGCCCATGTAGGCGAGGTCGAGCTCCTCGAAGAAGAGGCCCGGCGCCCAGTAGGCCTTGATCGCCGACTTGATCTCCGGCCCTAGCCGTTCGATCCGCCTGCCGAGGCCGAGCGGCAGCTTGGTGAGCCGGTCCTCGACCCCCTCGCGGGCGTGGTAGAGGCGCGGGTTGAGCCGCACCCGGTTGAAGTAGCGCGAGAGCGCGCCGACGTTGGGCGAGATCGACATGCCGTTGTCGTTGAGCACGATCACCACCGGCGTCTGCAGCCCGCCGGCCGCGTGCAGCGCCTCGTAGGCGACGCCGCCGGTCAGCGCCCCGTCGCCGATCACGGCGGCCACCTTCCCGTCCTCGCCGATGCCCTTGCGCATCGCCTCCTTCAGCCCGACCGCGTAGCCGATCGAGGTCGAGGCGTGACCGGCGCCCATGATGTCGTGCTCGGACTCGAAGACGGAGCAGAACGGGGCTAGGCCGCCGTACTGGCGGATCGTCGGCAGCCCCTCGCGGCGGCCGGTGAGGATCTTGTGCGGGTAGGCCTGGTGGCCGACGTCCCAGAGCACCTTGTCGCGCGGCGAGTCGAGCAGGCTGTGCAGCGCAACCGCCAGCTCGCAGGTGCCGAGGTTGGCGCCGAAATGGCCGCCGATCTCCCCGATCGTGTCGATGATGTAGCCGCGCATCTCCTGCGCCACCTGCTGCAGCTGGGCGTCGTCGAGGCCGTGCAGGTCGGCCGGCCCGTCGATGCCGTCGAGCAGGCGGTGCGCATCGCCCAAGCGGTCTGCTGCGTTTCCGTTGTCGCTCATTCGTTCCTGGTGAAGATGTAGTCGGCTACCTGCCGCAGGTCGGACGTATCGCCGGCGGCCTCGGCGAGGGAGTCGACCGCCTTCGCATGGGACTCGGCCGCGAGCTGGCGTGCCCGCTCGAGGCCGAAGTGGCTGACGTATGTGAGTTTGCCATGTCGCTCGTCGCTTCCGCGCGGCTTGCCGAGCCGCTCGTCGCTCCCGGTCACGTCGAGGATGTCGTCGACGATCTGGAAGAGAACGCCCAGCTCGCTGGCGAACCGGCGAAACGGCATTGTCTCAGGTTCGCCCATCCCCTCGAGGACTAGCACGACGCCGACGCTCGCGGCGATGAGACTGCCGGTCTTCAGCGCGTGCAGCGCCCGCAGCTCCCCGGCGTCGCGCTCCCCGCCGACCACGTCGACGTACTGGCCGCCGACCATCCCGTCGACCCCCGTCGCCGCGCTCAGCTCGCGCAGCGCCGCGAGCACCCGCGCCGGCTCGCCCGGCTGCTCGCAGAAGAGCCGCATCGCCTCGGCGAAGAGCCCGTCGCCGGCGAGGATCGCCACATCCTCGCCGTACTTGACGTGGGAGGTCGGTAAGCCGCGCCGCAGCTCGTCGTCGTCCATCGCCGGCAGGTCGTCGTGGATCAGCGAGTAGGTGTGGATCAGCTCGACCGAACAGGCGACCGGCAGGTAGCGCTCGGGGGCAGCCCCTAACGCCCGAGCCGTAGCCAGCGCAAGGACGGGCCGCACGCGCTTGCCCCCGGCCAGCAGCGAGTACCGCATCGCCTCCTCCAGGCCGGCGGTGGAGCCGGTCCGGGCGAAGCGCAGCCGCTCCAGCTCGGCATCGACCAGGGCCCGAAGGTCTTCGGGGTAACTCACGGCTTCCGGCGCGCCTTATGTGGGCATGAGTGGCATAGAGCGCACCGGAAGGGCCGGGTCACTCGGCGGCCTCGCCCTCGCGGATGCGCCGGTTCGCCTCCTCGACGGCCTCGGCCGAGAGCTCGGCCGCCTCGCTGGCCAGCTCCGCGGCACGCCCGTCATCGGCCTCGCCGCCCTCCAGCTCACGGGCGATCGCGCCGAGCCGCTCGGAGATCTCGCGCAGGCGGTTCACGCTCACCGGACGCCCTCCCGCTCGCGCGCGATCGCGCCGAGCACGCCGTTGACGAAGCCCGGCGCGTCGACGCCGCAGTACTCCTTGGCGATCTCGACCGCCTCGTCTATCGCCACCTCGGTCGGCACGTCGCCGGAGTGCTCGATCTCGTACAGCGCCACCCGCATCACGTTGCGCTCCAGCGGCGCGATCCGGTCCAGCTCCCAGCCCTTGGCATGGGCGGCGATCGCGGCGTCGAGCTCGTCGCGGTGCGCCTCGACCCCGGCCGCCAGCTCACGGGTGAAGGGGCGCGACTCGGCCACCAGCTCCTCCAGCGGGCGCCCGGTCACGTCGCGCTGGTAGCAGGCGAAGACGGCATCGCGGCGCTGGTCGGACCTACGCATGGGTTCTCCATTCTCGCGCTTCCGCCGGTCGGGCAGGCACTAGGCGCGCGAAACGTACTCGCCGCTGCGGGTGTCGACGCGGACCGTCTCGCCCTCCTCGATGAAGAGGGGGACCTGGACGGTGACGCCGGACTCCAGCGTCGCCGGCTTGTTGCCCCCGCCCGAGGCGGTGTCGCCCTTCACGCCCGGCTCGGTCTGGGTCACCTTCATCTCGATCGCGCTCGGCACCTGCACGTCGCTGGGCCGCTCGTCGACGAAGAGCACGTCGACCTCCGCGTTGGGCAGCACCCACCGCATCGACTCGCCGGCCACCTCGCGCGGGATCTCGATCTGCTCGAAGTCGCGGCTGTCCATGAAGACGGCGGCGTCGCCGGAGTCGTAGAGGTATTGCATCTTGCGCGATTCGGTGCGCACCGGCCGGAACTTCTCCCCGGCGCGGAAGGTCTTGTCCTGCACCGAGCCGTCCTCGATCTTGCGCAGCTTGGTCCGCACGAAGGCCCCGCCCTTGCCGGGCTTGACGTGCTGGAACTCGACGATGCGGAAGATCGTGCCGTCGATCTCGATGTGCGAGCCGTTCTTGAATTCGTTCGTACTTATCAAGTCTTTTGCCTGCTATTTCTAAGTTTTCTGATGTGCGAGTTGAACTTCACCGTCGTCACGAGACCCTATCGGCACTAGTCATAGCCCGGGCGCCAGTCCAAGAAACAAAGCCTGTGACAAAGGGGGGGCTACTTTCCGTCACGCCTTTTGATCGCTTCCCGGACGCTGACAGGGAGCTTTTCGAAGACGCCGCGTCGCCGCTTTGGCTTCGCGATCATTTCCTCAACCACGAAGTTGAGGAGGTTAAACAGGGCTGAGGCAGTCTCCGTGTCGTCCCTTAGGTCCATCTCGCCCGGATGGACTGCGTTGTTGCCGATCACGCGTAGTGAGTCCATCGCTTCCTGCACTTCCTCGGGAAGGCCCTTCTGAACCAGGCTCTTGATGTCCTCGTTGATGTTCTCGCCCTTCTCCCCCAAGTCCTTGCAAAGCTTCTGGACGGCTAGGCGCAATAGGCCACAGGCACCGCGGGGCGATTGGCTGATGATCCGGCGAGCCTCGTCGTAGTCGGCCTTTACGTCCTCAGGCATATCGACATGCGGCCGGGGGCCACCCCCGATAACCGGGTCAACGCACCTCTTCTCGGCTTCATTCCAGATCGACGTGCCCTGGCAGTTGCGACACGTGCAGCGCGAGTACCCGACGTAGACCTGGCCACCCATACGGCTGCCACTGTCGGTCATCAGGTGGCTCCAAAACTGTTGGGCAAGAACGCCGCAATACATGCAGTGGAAAGATGTGCCGTCCAAGTGTGGGGCAATGTGCTCCCCCTCGCTGGCAAGCTGCTCCGCTGGCGTCTCCTCTGACTCAGTTTGCACCTTGTGCTCGGCCATCGTTTGAGCAGACTAGCTAAGGCCCCCAACGAGGTCCGAGCCATCAGAGGGCCGCCGCTACGCGCGCTGCTGGGCCTTGCGGTGAACGCGTAGGCCGGCTCGCGGGCCAACGGCCAGCCAGAGGCATTTGGCCGGTGCACCGTCGGAGGGCTCGTTGCGGTAGATCAGACGGAGGCGCGGTTTGCCTTTGCGACTCTGGATATCGAAGCGGATTCGACGGCAGTCGGCCAGCTCGGGGTGGCGACCTGAGCCCATCAGCTCACCGGCATGGGGATTGCCCTCGCACTCCAAGAACAGCTCTGCAATCCGGCGCTTCAGCGATTCGACTTCGGCGCGATCCGCCTCGGTGGCCTTAGCTGACAGCTCTGTCAGCTCGGCGATATCGCCCTTGACTCCTTCGGCAAGCTCGACCTTGACCTCGGGAGCAGTTGCGTCTCCCACGGCCTAGCGAACATCAATGCCGAGCTCAGCCAACGCCTCGGCACCATCCTCGGTCCTACCGGCTGCGCCACTGCGCATCCGCTCGGCTGCGAGGGCCTCGACCTCATCGTCAGCTTGTCGATCGTGAAGAATCGCGATCTCGCCCTTCATTTGGCGCATCTGCTCTTCCAAGTCGCTCACCTTCTCGAAGAGCTGCCTAGATTTGGTTCTCGGCAAGAGCGGCATCGCGAACAGAATACCCTTGCCGTCCGCTGTATTCGGCACTCTTTGCGATCTCGGCAGGCTATGTGCCTGTTGACCAGCTAGAGAATTCGTTGGTGGAGATCACGGCGGGGAATCCTAGTCGTCGCCGGGAAGCCGTAAGCTGATGACCTGGAAATGGGGCTGTCTGCTCGGATCTTCTCGCTGGCCGCTGTCGCGACGCTGCTGCTCGTCGCGGGCGCCGGCGCGGAGGAACCCCCGAGCCGGGCCGAATACGTCTCGCAGGTCGAGCCGATCTGCGAGGCGAACACGGTCGCCAACAAACGGATCCTCAAGAACGTCCAGGCGAAAGCGCGGAACGGCAGGATGAAGGAGGCCGGTGCTCAGTTCATCCATGCCTCGGCTGCGTTCGGCTCGACCGTCGACAAGCTCTCCGCGGTCCCCCGCCCGGCCGAAGACGACGCCCGGCTGCTGAGGTGGCTCGACCAGATGCGAATCGTGCAGACGAACCTGCGCAACATCGGCAAAGCGCTGAAGGCGGAGGACAAGATCCGCGCCGCGCACGAACGGATCCGGCTCGAACGCAGCGCCAACGCGGCCAACAACGTCAGCTTCGCCTTCGAATTCCGCTACTGCCGGATCACGCCCTCCCGCTTCACCTGAGCGGAGGGGCAGCGGGCGTGCCTTCCCCTAGCGGCGCGGCTCTTCGGCTTCCGCTGCGGTCGTGG
>DASUIY010000043.1:0-8701 GCA_036279555.1 Solirubrobacterales bacterium
GAAGAGGTCTCGATCTCGGATCTGGACGATGAGAACGACGTTCACCCTGCCTTCGCCGTGCTCTCCGACGGATCGATCGAGCTCGACGGTGCCTACGTCGACGACGTGCGGCTCATCTGCCGCGACGAGACCTACCTCGACCAGATCACGAGCGTCAGCCAGTACGACCAGCCCGCCGCCGGCAGCTACGTCGCGTTCCAGGGCACCTCGATGGCGGCACCGCACGTCGCGGGGGTGGCGGCGCTCGTCCGCGCGGCCGCGCCCGGCGCGAGCGCCGAAGAGGTCGTCGACGCGATCCTCGAGGGAGCCTCGGCCCTCCCCAAAGTCAACACGTCGAGGCCGACCGTCACCTATGGCATCGCCGACGCATGCCAGGCGATCGCCGTGGCGAGGGCGGAAGACTTCGCCGAAGAGTGCCCGGGGAGCAGCGAAAACGTCATCCCCCCGCCCCCGCCTGCGCCACCGGCGGCCCCGGCCGGCCCTGCGTCCTCGACGGCGGTCGTCGACCAGTTGGCGCCTCGCACCTTCTTCCGGCAGCGTCCTCCCCGGACCCTGCGCACGCGCCACGGCAAGGCCAGGGCCGTGTTCCGCTTCGGCTCCGACGAGTCCGGCGTCTCGTTCGTCTGCCGGATCGACGGTGGCCTGTTCCAGGTCTGCCCCCAGCGGCTGGTGAGCCGGTTTGCGATCGGGTTGCACACCGTCCGGGTCTACGCTCGCGACCCCGCCGGAAACACCGATCGCACCCCGGCCGTCTATCGCTTCCGCGTCAAGCAGATTCGCTAGGTGGCGGCGGCCCCGCGCCTGGCGATCCGGTGGCCCACGAGGAGCAGGAGCAGCAGCGCCGCGGCGCTGCCCAGGACCAGCGGGTCGGTGAGGCTCAGCCCTTCCAGCCTGGTGCCGAAGTAGACGGAGATCGCAGTGATCGGCAGGTAGCCGACCGCTGTCGTCCAGGTGAAGCGCCAGACCGGGACGTGGGCGGCGCCGGCCGCGTAGGAGGTGAGGCTGAAGGGCACGATCGGGATCAGGCGCACGGCGAGCAGCAGGGTGACGCCGCCACGCTCGATCATCGCCTCGGTTCGCTCGAAGCGCTCGGTGCCGAACCAGCGGTCGAGCAGGGGGCGTGCCAGCGAGCGGCCGATGGCGAAGCAGAGCAGCCCTGAGAGCAGCCAGCCGGTCATCGTCAGCGCCAGGGCCGGGAAGAATCCGTAGACGAAGCCGGCCGCGGCGTCGACGATCTCGGCCGGGTAGAAGACCACGGCGTGGATCAGGGCGAGGGCGAGGATGATCAGCGGCCCGGCGATCCCGAGGCTGTCGAGCTCGCTGCGCACCTCGGCCGTATCGCCACGGATCGCCGCCGCGACGGCCTCCCTGAGCGCAGGGACTGAGAGCACGAGCGCGGCGAGAAGCGCGACCCCACCCAGGGTGATCGCGACGGCGAGGAGGGATGGCCGTGGTTTCTCCACGTGAGCAGTATCGCCGCGATGGTGCAGGCGCTGTGAATGCAGCAGGCTTACCGGGTTGTCGCCGCTCGGTACGCGTTCTCGTCGAGCACCAGGCGCCAGGGCCCGGAGGCGGACTCGGTGGCGCGGAAATCGGCGAAGTCGAAGGTGAGGATCGGCAGCTCGTGTCGCTCGGCGATCGCCATTAGGCATGTATCGGCGAAGCCTAGGTCGAGGTCGGCGTAGCGATCATCCAGCTCACCAGCGCGGCGAACCAATCCCGCGGTGAGGTAGGCGATGTCGAATGTCCCTCCCACGATCGAGCGCAGAAATGTGCGGGCCGCTGCGCCGCCGACCCGACTTCTCACGAAGTGGTCGACCTCGGCAAGGACGGGCGTTGGAATCAGGGCCTGACGACGTAGAGTCGCGAGCAGCGGCCCCGCGAATCTGTGTGCCGAGTCCTGTGCATCGAGCGCCGAGACAAGAGGGGCGGTGTCAACCAGGATCTTTTTCACTTGCTCCCTTTTTCGGGCCCTCCCCGGGGCCCCAGGGCTTGAGCCCCATGTACTTCTCGAAGTTGATTCCCCAGTCGCCAGGACCTTCGATCGATCCGATCCACTCGGGCCAGTTCTCTTTGTCGTAATCGAGCGCGCCCAGTTCGATCAGGCGCACGACCGTGGCAGAGAACGACTCGCTGCCGAGGGCCTGTTCGCGCACGAGCTCCTCGACGCTCTCCGGGAGGTAGATGGTTCGGCGGGGCATGGTCTGCGGCATCGATTCAGAGTATGAACGGACAAATCATACCTGTGTGCGCGGAAACGCACGAAACCGAGCCGCCATCGGCGTGCTATCCGCGCAGGCGCTCCGCGAGACCCGAGTAGCGACGGCCGCTGTCATCCCGCCTGATCGCGCCGTCCAACGCGGCGCGGTCGCCGATCAGGACGCAGCTGCTGCGAGCACGAGTGATTGCCGTGTAGAGGAGGGGGCGGGTCAGCATCCGCGCGTGGGAGCGGTGACAGACGCCGACGACGACAGGGACCTCGCAGCCCTGCGCCTTGTGGACGGAGATCGCGTAGGCCAGGCGCAGCGTCGCGGTCTCGCCGTAGGGGATCGTCAGCGACTCGCCCTCGTCGGTGTCGACGAGGATCTCCTCCTCGTCGGGGTCGTCGGCGCGGAGGAAGACGATCGAGCCGTTCATCAGGCCCAGCTCGTGCGAGTTGCGAGTCTGGATCAGCCGGTCGCCGACCCGGAAGCGCTCCCCCACCGCCCGTTTGCCGCGGGGGTTGAGCCGCTCCTGCAGGCGCTCGTTGAGGGCGTCGATGCCGACGGCGCCCCGGTACATCGGCGCCAGCACCTGCACGTCGCGGATCGGGTCGACCTCGAAGCGCGCCGGCGCCCGTTCGGCGACGACCTCGACCACGGCCTCCAGCGCCCGCTCGGGGCTGGCGCGGTCGATGAAGAAGAAGTCGTGGTCCTGGTCCTCCGCCGGCTCGAGGTGCGGCGGCCGGCCCTGGTTGATCTCGTGGGCGGCGGTGGTGATCATCGAGCGCGCCGCCTGGCGGAAGATCTGGGTGAGCCGGACGACCGGTGCGATTTCCGAGGCGATCAGGTCCTCGAACGGCTTGCCGGCGCCGATCGGCGGCAGCTGGTCGGCGTCGCCGACGAAGACGACGTGGGTCGACTCGGCGAGGCCGCCGAGCAGCACCTCGATCAGGCGCAGGTTCAGCATCGAGGACTCGTCGACGATCGCCAGGTCGGCCGGCAGCGGGTGCCCCGGCCTGAAGGCGGGCTCGCGCCCGGGCATCCACTCGAGCATCCGGTGGATCGTCTGGGCGTCGTGGCCGGTCGCCTCCTCGAGCCGCCGAGCGGCGCGGCCGGTCGGGGCGCAGAGGGCGATGCGCAACCCGGCCTCTTCGGCCTCCTCGACGATCGCCCGCGTGCAGGCGGTCTTGCCGACGCCCGGCCCTCCGGTCAGCACCGAGATGCGCGAGGTGAAGGCGCCCCGCACCGCCGACCACTGCTCGTCGGTGAGCTCGGTGTCCTCGGCATCGCGAGGCGGGGTCGGGCCCGGGTCGTGGTCGAGGTGGGGGGGCTCGGCGGCTCGGGCACCGAGCATCGCGGCGACCGCGATCTCGCTGGCGTGGGTGAGCTCGCGGTAGACGTGCTCGCCCTCGACCGTCAGCCCGCGGCCTTCGCTCAGCACCTCGGGATCGGGGCTGAGCCCGAGCAGCTTCGCGGCGCGCATGGCCAGCTCCGAGAGGGGCAGGTAGCTGTTGCCCTGCTGTTCGGCCTCGGCCAGGGCGTAGGCCGCAGCGGCCTGCGCCCGGCGGCTGGACTCGGGCGGCACGTCGGCGGCGAGCGCGATCTTGTCGGCGCGGGCGAAGCCGACCCCCTCGACCTCGGTCAGCCGGTAGGGGTCCTCATGCAGGATCGCCATCGAGCGGTCGGCGAAGCGGTTGTGGATCGGCGCCGCCAGGTGGGCCAGGCCGTGCGGGGCAAGCTGCACGTGCAGGTCGCGGATCGCGCGGCTGGCGTGCCAGGACTCGGTGGCGGCTTCGGCCTGGGCGACGCTGACGCCGCGCAGCGAGCCGAACACCGCTCGTGGATCCGCGGCGATCGCCCCCAGCACCCCCTCGCCGTGCTCGTCGACCAGCCGTTCCGCCCGGGCCGGGCCGATGTGCCGCAGGGTGGTGAGGTAGGCGATCCGGCCGGCGCGGTCGGCGGGGTCGAGCGGCAGCGCGCCCTGGGCGCGGAGCTGGCGGCCGTAGCGGGCGTGCGTCTGCCACTCCCCGCTGACTTCGGCCCGGTCGCCGACGCCGAGGTGGGCGACCGGGCCGACCAGGGCGAATCCCTCGCCCGACTCGGCGTCCTGGACCTCGAGCACCGCGTAGCCGTCGTCCTCGGCGCAGAAGATCACCCCCAGCACCTCGACCGTCGCCGAGTGGCCTGGAGCGTCGGTGTCGAAGAGGGTGGCGGTGCCGTTCACACGCCAAAGCTAGCCTGTGGCCAAGATGACCGAACGGCCGAATTCCGGTCTCTGCGATAGCTGTGCGCACCAGCGGCTGGTCCCCAACACGCGCGGCTCGGTCTTCTCGCTCTGCGAGCGCTCTCGCGCGGACCCGCGCTATCCGCGCTACCCGCGGGTGCCGGTGGCCGAGTGCCCCGGCCACGAGCCGCGTGACCGGGGCGGAGAAAAAAGCGCGGCCGAGGCCTAGCTCGCCATCGGGTCCGGTTCGCCGAGCTTGGAGTTGTCGGGGGCCACGTATTCCCCCCCGGGGACGCCGCCGAGGACGAGGATGCGGATGCCCTCCTCACCCGGCCAGACCTTGCGCATCACGCCGGGGCCGACCCGGGCGACGTGGTCGGGGTCGAGCGGGAAGCGCTCGCCGGCGATGTCCAGCTCCCCGGACCCGCGCAACGTCACGTAGACCTCCTCCTGCCCGTCCTGCCCGTGGTCGTGTTCGGGGTAGTTCTCGAAGTTCGGCGGCATGTCGATGATCTGCATGCCGAACGATTCGACGCCGAGCTCGGCGCGGGCGCGCTTGAAGGCGCCGAGGAAGACGGCCTCCATGTCGTCGATCTTCTTCACCGTGTAGGTGCTCATGCTGTGCCTCCCTGATGTGGTCGCCCCTCGGTCAGGGCTGTTGGAGCGATCCTAGTACAACGTACTTTGGTTTTCAAAGCACGCTGCCTGGCGGGCTGGAGACGCTTTCAGTCGAGCAGGCCGATCTGGCGCAGGATCGAGACCGAGTCCGAGTAGACGTCCTTGCGCTTGATCAGCCCGCCCTCGAAGGGGATCACGTCGATGCCGTCCCAGCTGACCGTGCGCCCGGTGGGAGGGGCCTCGAGATCGCCGCGGCGCATCGTCTGCGTGTGCGTGGCCGTGGCGGTCCACTCCTGCGTCACCACGCCCTCGCGCACGTACAGGCGGCGAGTCTCGAACTTCATGTCGGGCCAGGCCTCGAAGATCCTGGCGATGTGACCGCGCACCTCCTCGCCCTGCGCCGACTCCCCCGCCGTGTGGTTGGCGAAGACCATGTCCGGCGCGTGCATGGCGACGATCGCATCGAGATCCTGCGCGTTCCAGGCGTCGTTGTAGCGCCCGATCGCCTCGGTCAGCGCCTCGACGCCGTCTCGCTCGTCCATCGGAGGAACTCTAGTCCGAGATGGGGCATAGTTGCCAGGTGTCGACAACCGTCCCGGAGAAAAGCGGCGGGACCGGCCCGACCGTCGGCGTGGCCGTCGTCGGGGCCGGGCTCTCCGGCCTGGGCGCGGCGAGGGCGCTGGCCGATTCCGGGCATGAGGTCGTCGTGCTCGAGGCCCGCGACCGGGTCGGCGGCCGCCTGCTCAACGCCGAGCTCGGCGACGGCGTGCAGGTCGACC
Organism: Solirubrobacterales bacterium; assembly: GCA_036279555.1. Classification (GTDB taxonomy): domain Bacteria; phylum Actinomycetota; class Thermoleophilia; order Solirubrobacterales; family 70-9; genus VRUE01. The sequence continues at coordinate 5,823 of DASUIY010000043.1, forward strand.
TCGGTGGGCAGTGGGTCGGCTCCGACCACGCGCGGGTCAAGGGTCTCGCGGCAGAGCTGGGCATCGAGATCTTCCCTCAGCACGGCAAGGGCCGGAACCTGCTCGACGTGGCGGGCACGCGACGGCTGTACCGCGGCACGATCCCCCGGCTCGGCCTCGGCGTGCTCTGGGATGTCTTCATTGCCCGCCGCCGCATCGCCAGGCTTGCGGCCGGGGTGGGCGCCGAGCGTCCCTGGGCGGCAGAGCGGGCCGCCGAGCTGGATGGCCAGACGCTCGCCGAGTGGTGTGAGGCGAACGTGCGCACGCCGATCGCCCGCGAGCTGATCGGCCTCGCGGGGCGCACCGTCTGGGGGGCGGGGCCCGAGGAGCTCTCGATGCTGCACGTCCTCTTCTACGTCAGCTCCGCGGGCAGCTTCGACAAGCTGGTCGACACCGAGGGCGGGGCGCAGCAGGATCGCCTCGTGGGAGGCGCGCAGGCGCTGCCGCTGGGGTTGGCGGCCTCGCTCGGCGACATAGTCAGGCTCAGCTCGCCGGTGAGCCGGATCGAGCACGGTGACGGTCCGGTTCGGATCTTCGCCGGCGGGGTCGAGGTCGAGGCGCAGCGGGCGGTCGTGGCCGTGCCGCCGGCGATCGCCGCGCGGATCGAGTTCGACCCGCCCCTTCCGGCACGGCGTCGGCTGCTCGAACAGCAGTTGCGGCCGGGAACCCTGAACAAGTGCGTCGCCCTCTACGAGGAGCCCTTCTGGCGTGCCGACGGTCTCAGCGGCGAGTCGGTCACCGACGCGGGGCCGGTGACGCTGACCTTCGACTGCTCGCCGCCGGACGGATCGTCCGGCGTGATGCTCGGCTTCGTCGGCGGCCCCGAGGCGCGCGAGATGGAGGCGATGGCGCCCGCAGATCGCCGCGACGCCGTCCTCGCCTGCTTCGAGAAGCTCTACGGGCCGCGGGCGGCGAAGCCGGTCGACTACGCCGAACAGGCCTGGGCGGGGGAGGAGTGGTCGGGTGGCGGGCCGACCTCGAACTTCCGTCCCGGCGGCTGGACGGAGACGGGTCCGGCCCTGCGCGAGCCGGTCGGGCGGATCCACTGGGCCGGCACCGAGACGGCCACCGTCTGGAGCGGCTACATGGAGGGCGCTTTGCAGGCCGGCGAGCGGGCGGCCGCCGAGGTGCTGCGGAGCGTCAGGTAGCCGGCAGAAGCTCGAAGCGCGCCCGGCCGTGCAGGCGATAGACCGAGAAATCGGCATCGAGCGTGAAGATGCGCTTGGTGTTGCGTTCCTCGGCGAGGGCGACGAGCGCGGCATCGGCCAGGTCCATCGGCCGGTCCGCGTAGCGCTCCATCAGCTTCGCCATGCGGCCGGCGGACTCGGCCGACTGGTCGGCGATCTCCAGGTCTCCGTTTAGAGCCAACCGCCAGAGCGCATCCTGTCCGGGCCAGCCACCGGCTCGGCCGACTAGGTACATGGCCTCGGTGAAAGCGGGCCAGGTGGTCAAGAGCGGCAGCCGAACCTCTCGCAGGGTCGTCACGCAGAGTTCGTGGTCTGGATCGCCGGCATCGATCAGGGCGATCAGCGGTCCCGCGTCGACCAGCGTCATCGCCGTCGCCGGTGCTTCGCTTCCGCCAAGTCGGCGAATGCCTCGCCTGTCTTGCGGGCCAGGCCGAGCTCGGACCTGACGGCTCCGATCGCATAGGAGAGGCGCTCGCTGTTGTCGTCGGAGAGGGTGCGCTCGGCCCGTTCGGCAGCCGCTTGACGGAGGAACTCCGAAATCGAGGTGTCCTCGAGCGCGGCCGCGCGTCGTACGCGCTCGTCGAGGCCGGGATCCAGGCGAAGGCTTCTCACGGGATGAGCGTATCACGCACGTTAGAGAACGTGATACAAAACCCGCACATCTCTGTGCCGAACGTGCACGGTGCGCCTCGGCACTCCAGGCGCGCGCCGTACACTCGCCGGGTGGACCGCGCCCTCCTCGACAGCACGCTCGCCGAGGCCGGCGAGCCCGACTACCGGGCCGCGCAGGTCTGGGAGTGGGTGGCGCGCGGAGCCCGCTCCTACGAGGAGATGACGAACCTGCCGGCGGCGCTGCGCGAGCGCCTCGCGGCATCGGTGCCGATCTCCACTCTGACCGTCGTCGAGGAGGCGAAGTCCGACGACGGGACGGTCAAGGCGCTCTTCCACACCGCAGACGGCCGGCCGGTCGAGGCGGTGCTGATGCGCTACCGCGACGGGCGCCGCTCGGTCTGCCTCTCCTCGCAGTCGGGCTGCCCCCTCACCTGCACCTTCTGCGCCACCGGGCAGATGAAGTTCGGGCGCAACCTCGGCGCCGACGAGATCCTCGACCAGGCCCTGCACTTCCGCCGCACCGAAGCGATCGACCACGTCGTCTTCATGGGCATGGGCGAGCCGACGATGAATCTCGACGCGGTGCTTGGAGCCTGCGAGCGGCTGCCCGACGCCGGCGTCACCCACCGGCGCACGGCGATCTCCACGGTCGGCTGGGTCCCCGGCATCGACCGGCTCGCCGAGTGCGAGATGCCTCTCAGCCTGGCGCTCTCCCTGCACGCCCCCAACGACGGCCTGCGCTCGCAGCTGATGCCGGTCAACGACCGCTACCCGCTGGCCGAGGTGCTCGGCGCCTGCGAGCGTTACCGCGCCCGGCGCCGGCGCAAGGTCTTCGTCGAGTACGTGATGCTCGACGGCGTCAACGACCTCCCCGAGCACGCCCGCCAGCTGGCGGAGCTGCTCGACCCCCGCGCCTACAAGGTCAACCTGATCCCCTACAACCCCACCGGCGCCTACGACGGCTCCTCGCCGGAGCGGATCGAGCGCTTCCGCGCGCTCCTCTCCGAGCACCGGCTCACCGCCACCGTGCGGCTCACCCGC
>DASUIY010000044.1:0-2006 GCA_036279555.1 Solirubrobacterales bacterium
CAAGCTCGGCCCCGAGGAGATCACCCGCGACATCCCCAACGTGGGCGAGGAATCCCTCAAGGACCTCGACGAGGACGGCATCGTCTACATCGGCGCCGAGGTCCAGCCGGGCGACATCCTGGTCGGCAAGATCACGCCCAAGGGCGAGACCGAGCTGACCGCCGAGGAGCGCCTCCTGCGGGCCATCTTCGGCGAGAAGGCGCGCGAGGTGAAAGACTCCAGCCTGCGCCTGCCGCACGGCGAGCGGGGCAAGGTCGTCGACGTGCGCGTCTTCAGTCGCGACGCCGGCGATGAGCTCCTGCCCGGCGTCAACCGGCTCATCCGGGTCAGCGTCGCGGCCAAGCGCAAGATCTCGGTCGGCGACAAGATGGCCGGCCGCCACGGCAACAAGGGCGTGATCTCCAAGATCCTGCCCCTGGAGGACATGCCCTTCCTCGCCGACGGCACCCCGGTCGACATCATCCTCAACCCGCTCGGCGTGCCCAGCCGCATGAACATCGGCCAGATCCTCGAGACCCACCTGGGTTGGGCGCTGCATGAGCAGAGCCGGCTGAGCGGGACCTCGATCAAGGCGGCCACGGCCGTCTTCGACGGTGCCAACGAGGACCAGATCAAGGCCGAGCTGCACACCGCCGGCCTGCCGGAGACGGGCAAGACCGAGCTCCGCGACGGCCGCACGGGACAGCCGTTCGACCACGAGATCACCGTCGGCTACATCTACATGCTCAAGCTCCACCACCTGGTCGAGGACAAGATCCACGCTCGCTCGACCGGCCCCTACAGCCTCATCACGCAGCAGCCGCTGGGCGGCAAGGCGCAGTTCGGCGGCCAGCGCTTCGGCGAGATGGAGGTCTGGGCCCTCGAGGCCTACGGCGCCGCGAACATCCTGCAGGAGCTCCTGACCGTCAAGTCGGACGACGTCATGGGCCGTGTGCAGACCTACGAGGCCATCGTCAAGGGCGAGGAGATCCAGCCGCCAGGCGTGCCGGAGTCCTTCAAGGTCCTCATCAAGGAGCTCCAGAGCCTCGGGCTCAACGTGGAGATCCTCAACGACAACGAAGAAGAGATCCACTTCGCCGAGGACGTCTCGGCCTACCCGCTCCCCGATCTCGGCGGTATCAACCTCGCCGGGTTCGAGGACTGATCACGAACCAGCCAACAGCGACGGCCGTCACCGGCCGGGACCGCCGTCGCCAGCCCATCGGTCGCGCCGCTGACGCCCGCAGCGTGGCGAAGGAGAACGATGCTCGAGGTCAATAACTTCAACGCCATCCGCATCTCGCTGGCGTCGCCGGAGCAGATCCGCGACTGGTCGAAGGGCGAGGTGACGAAGCCCGAGACGATCAACTACCGGACGCTCAAGCCGGAGAAGGATGGCCTCTTCGACGAGCGCATCTTCGGCCCCACCCGTGACTGGGAGTGCTACTGCGGCAAGTACAAGCGCATCCGCTACAAGGGCATCATCTGCGACAAGTGCGGCGTCGAAGTGACCCGGGCGAAGGTCCGACGCGAGCGCATGGGCCACATCCAGCTGGCCAGCCCGGTCAGCCACATCTGGTACTTCAAGGGCACGCCCAGCCGGCTCGGCATCCTGCTCGACATCAGCCCGCGCAACCTGGAGCGCATCCTCTACTTCGCGCTCTACATCGTGACCTGGGTCGACGAGGAGGCGCGCAAGCGCGCCCTGCAGCAGCTCGAGGAAGAGGCCGAGGGCCGCGGTGGCCGGGGCGGTCGCGCCCTGAGCGAGCTCGAGGACGAGCTGCGGGCCGACCTCAATCGACGCAAGGACGAGCTGAACGAGGCGCACGCCGCCCGGCGAGCAGAGTCGGAGCGCCAGCGGGCCGAGCGCACGGACGAGCTCATCGAGGCCCAGCAGGCGACCGAGTCGTCCATCTCCGCCCTCAAGGGCGTGGCCGATGAGCCCATCGTCTTCGCGCCCACCGGCGAGGTCATCGTGGCCGCCGGCGAGAAGGGCGGCAAGGAGGCCAAGTCGGCCCTCGGCAAGG
>DASUIY010000045.1:0-4612 GCA_036279555.1 Solirubrobacterales bacterium
CCTCACCGGCACCCGGCTCTACGGCAAGCCGCTGCAGAACCTCGCGCCCGAGGTGACGATCCTGGCCCAGATCGTCGCCTGCATCCGGGCGGCGCCGGTGCCCGCCGAGGTCGTGCTGGCGATCGCCGAGTCCGAGGAGAACGCCGCCCTGCGCCTTGCCGCCGCCGAGCTGGAGGCGCCCTACGTGCTCGGCGACGAGAAGGACGTGCTCGGGCGCCTGATCGCGGCCGCCGAGGCCCACGGCGCGACCGACCTCCTGCGCAAGACCACCGAGTCGCCCTTCTTCGAGCTCGACGGCATGGAGCTGGCCTGGGAGCGGCACGTCGCCAACGAAAACGACATCACGATCGTCGACCACGTCCCGCTCGGGACCGCGGTCGAGATCTACACCGCCGACGCCCTGCGGCGCTCCCACGCCGAGGGCCTCGACGAGGACCGCAGCGAGCTCGTCTCCAACTACGGCCGCTACAACCAGCGCCTCTTCAAGGTCGAGATCGTCGAGCCGCCGCCGGCCTGCCGCCGCACCGACCTCCGTCTCACCGTCGACTACCCCGAGGACCTGATCCTCTGCCGCGCCGTCTACGAAGAGCTGGGCGCGAGCGCGCCGCTCTTCCCGCTGGCCGAGATCGTCTCCTTCCTCGACCGGCGCCCGGACCTGAAGCAGCTCGTCGCCAGGTTCGTCCACGACGCCCCGATCTGGGACGGAGCGCCGCAGCGGGCAGCAGGGTGAGTACGACCACCAGCGGCACCGGGCAGGGCAGGCACCTGCTCGGCAAGGGCTCGATCTACACGCTGGGGTCGGTCCTGCAGCTCTCTGGGTCCGCGCTCGCGATCCCGATCGTCACCCGCCTGCTCGACCCTGCCGAGTACGGGACGGTGGCGCTGGCGCTGACGATCCAGCTCTTCGTCACCACGCTCTCCGCGCTCGGCGTGCCGGCGGCGCTGACCAGGACCTACTTCGAGACCGAGGAGGACGGGAAGTCGACCGCCCGGGAGCTGATCGTCAGCACCGCCGTGCTCGGCCTCGGGGGCACCGCGCTGGGGCTGCTGACGGCGCTCGCCTGGGCGCCGCTGCTGGTCCCAGGCGAACCGGCGGCGGTGATGCTCGGCATCGCGATCGCCCTCCCGGGGGCGGTCATCACCGCGTCGCTGGCGCTGCTCCGGGTCCAGGAACGGCCGGTCCAGTTCATCTGTATCACCCTCGTCGCCAACTTCGGCGCCCAGATCCTCGGCATCGCCGGCCTCCTGGTCGAGCGCAGCGCGGTCGCCTACCTGCTCGGCTACGGGACGGCGATGGCGATCGCGGCGCTGGGCGCGGCGACCCTCACCGGCGCCGTCCGCACGCGGCCGGCGCCCCGTCCCGCCCTGCGCGGCGCGATCGCCTACGGGCTGCCGACCGTGCCGCACACGCTCTCGGTCTTCGTCCTCGCGCTCGGCGACCGGCTGGTGATCCAGATCGTCTCCGGGCTCAGCGCGGTCGGCCAGTACCAACTCGCCTACGCGGTCGGCGGGTTGGGGATGAACTTCCTCTCCTCGCTGCAGAACGCCTGGGTGCCGATCACCTTCAGCGCCGAGGAGCACCTGCGCTGGCGCTCGCTGGCGGAGACCGCCGCGCTGGTCACCCGGATGGCCGCGCTCACCTGCGGGGTGATCGCGCTGCTGGCGCGGCCGCTGCTCTCGATCGTGGCGCCTTCGGACTACGACCCCGGCTTCCTCGCCGAGATCACCGCCGTCCTCGCCCTCTCGACCCTGCCCTGGGCCACCTACCTGCCGCGCAGCCAGGTGCTCTTCTGGACCAAGCACACCAAGCCGCTCGCCTGGATCACCCCGGCGGCGGCGGTCCTCAACCTGGCCCTGGTGGCGCTGTTGCTGCCCCCCTTCGGCCTGGTCGGTGCGGGCGCGGCGACGGTGCTGGCGATCGGCTTCCAGGCCGCGGCGATGGACGTCGCCGCGTCCCGCGTCGCCGACGTGCCCTGGCGCTGGTCCTCGGAGGCCGCCCACTACGCGCTGGGGGCCGCCCTCGTCGCCCTCGCCCTCGCCCTGCCCGCCGATTTCGCCGGCGACGCGGCCCGCGTCGCCCTCGCCTGCCTCGCCGGCCTGGCCCTGCTGGCCGTGATCTTCCGCGAGGTGGCTCCCCGCCGTGCCGCCGCCGCCGCGGCCCGCCTCAAACGCAGCGGGACGCCATCCGACGAACGCCCTCAGCCCTAACCGTTTTGACCGTCTATGAGACGGCGAAACGGTAATGGGGCGGTTAGGCGTTTGGCTTCACGGCGACGAAGACGACGTCCTCGCGTTCGGTCGCGTCGCCCTCCTGCAGCGCGTAGCGGGCGCGGTCGGCGGGGTCGAGCTCCTCGGTGTAGCGGCGTTCGGTCACCTCGAAGCCGGCCCCGGCCAGGCGCTCGCGGACGTCGCGGCCGTAGACGCGCACGTGGTTGTGCTGGTTGAAGGCGCGCAGCCGCTCCTCGGGGGTGACGATCGAGGGGTCTTCGTAGGTCTCGGCCCGCTCGAAGTCGACCGGTTGCATGAAGTAGGCGGTGCCGCCCGGGCTGAGGGTGCGGAAGACCTCGCCCATCGCCCGCCTGTCGTCGGGGACGTGCTCGAGCACGTGGCTGCAGATGACCGTGTCGAAGGAGCCCTCGGGGTAGGGGATGGCGGTGATGTCGACCACCTCCATCGCCACCCCGGGCTCGATGTCGGCGCTGAGGTACTCGACCCCCGGCATCGCCTCGATCGCCGCGGCGATGCTCGGCTCGGGCGCGAAGTGGAGCACGCGGTGGCTCCCCGTGGAGAGGCCGCTCTCGTCGCGCAGGAAGAGCCAGAGCGCGCGGACGCGCTCGTAGGAGCCGCAGCGCGGGCACTGCACGTCGCGGCGTCCCCGCCCGTGGCGCATGCGGCGGAACCTGCCGCCGCAGACCGGGCACTCGAGCCGGCGCCCCTTATAGAGGAGCGGGTGGCCGTAGGCCCTGCGCAGGACGTTGGTCATCGGAGCAGCTCCTCGATCCGGTCGATCACGCCACCGGCGTAGAAGGCCGGCATGCGGGCGCGGACCCGCTCGCGTGCCTCGGCGCGGGCATTCTCGTCGGTCAGGGCGGCGACGAGCCGCTCGGCCATAGCCGAGGCGTCGTCGACCCCGAAGAGCAGCGGGTAGTCCTCGCCCAGCACGGCCTTGTTCGCGGCCAGGTCGGAGGCGGCGATCACGCGGTCCCAGGCGCCGGCCTCGAGCAGGGAGTTGGACATGCCCTCGCTGCGGCTCGGCAGCACGTAGACGTCGTGGCTCGCCAGCAGGGCGGCGACGTCGGCGACCCAGCCGGTGAAGGCGACGGTCTCGCTCAGCCGCGGCGAAGCCGCGACGGTCTGCTTCAGCTCCTCCTCGACCGGCGGCCAGAGCGAGCCCCAGCCCTCGGCGCTGCCGGCGATCGTCAGCCGCGCCCCGGGGACGCGGTCGAGCACCAGCTCCCAGGCGTCGAGCAGGCTCTCCAGCCCCTTCTGCCCGGTCAGCCGGCCGGTGAACAGCACCCGCGGCTCGCCGCTCAGCGGCGGCGCCTCGACTTCCTCGACCGGGGTCGGCACCACGGCAAGGTGGTCCTCGGCGACGATCGCCCGCAGCTCCTCCGCCGCCGCGGGGGTCTGCCCGACCAGGTAGCTGGCGCGGCCCAGCAGCGCCCGCCGCAGGGGCCAGAGACGGGAGGCCTGGAAGTGCTCGATCTCGCCGTTGCGCCCGCTGGAGAAGTTGAAGCCGACGTAGCGCCGGCCGGTGAGCGTGGCGCAGGTCGCGGCCACCAGCCCCTGCGAGGCGAGTTCGAGGGAGATGTAGGCGGCGCGGCGGCCGCGCAGCAGGGCGAGCGGGGTCGCCAGGGCGAGGAAGGCGATCGCGCCCAGGCGGTGGCCGAAGCCGGGGATCTCGATCAGCCTCGCCCCGCCGACCCGAGACCGGGCCAGCCGCCGCCCCTCGGCGTCGCGGGCGATCACGGTCACGTCCCAGCCGCGCTCGGCGAGGCCGGTGGCGATCGTGCGCGTGTGCTTGGCGGCGCCACCCTCGTGGGAGGGCGACGGCGTCACCATCACGACCCGGCCGGCCATCTCAGCCCGCGCCCCGTTCGCCGAGCAGGCGCTCGTAAAGATCGAAGTAGCGCTCGACGCAGAGCTCCATCCGGTTCTCAGCGGCCGCCGCGCGGCCAGCTGTCCCCATTTGCGTGGCGGCGCCGGGGTCTTCGAGGATCGCGATCAGCGCCTGCGCCATCGCCGCCGGGTCGCCCGGCGGGACGAGCTCGCCGGTCACGCCGGGCCAGACCAGCTCCCTGATCCCGTCGACCCCGGTCGCGACCACCGGCAGGCCCGCTCCCATCGCCTCCAGGACCGCGATCCCGAGCGGCTCGTAGTGGGAGGCAAGGGCGAAGACGTGCGCCGTGGCGAGCCAGGGCCAGACGTCGGCCTGGGGGCCGGGCAGCTCGACCCGGCCGGCCAGGCCCAGCTCGCCCACCAGGCGCCGCGCCGCGGGCAGCTCGGGGCCGTCGCCGAGCAGCACCAGCCGCGCCTCGGGCATCCGCTGCGCCACGGTGGCGAAGGCCTCGATCAGCACCGGGTGCCCCTTCTGGGCGCGGAAGTTGGCGGT
>DASUIY010000046.1:0-8477 GCA_036279555.1 Solirubrobacterales bacterium
GTCACCGACGTCGGCTCGACCAAGCGCGACATCGTCGCCGCGCTCGGATCCGACGAGCGCTTCATCGGAGGGCACCCGCTCGCCGGGGCCGAGACCTCCGGCGTCGAGAACGCCCGCGAAGATCTCTTCGAGGGCGCGCGCTGGTATCTCACCCCGAGATCGCAGCGCTCCAGCGGCCTCCTCTACGACCGGCTCTACAGGACGGTCGGCGGGCTCGGCGCGCGGGCGCAGGCGATCGACGCCGAGACCCACGACCGCCTGATGGCAACCGTGAGCCACCTCCCGCACGTGGTCGCCAACGTGCTGGTCAGCCAGGCGGCGGACGAGCTGACCCGCGACTCCGAGCGGATGCCCGAGGTCGGGCCGAGCTTCCGCGACACGACCCGCGTCGCCGGAGCCAACCCGGCGATCTGGGGCGACATCTTCGCCAGCAACCGCGAAGCGGTCGCCGAGGCGGTGGACGCGGTCGCCGCGCGCCTGCGCGATGCCGCCGAGCTGATCCGCGGGGGCGAGCGCGAAGCGGTCGCCGAGTGGCACTCCGCCGCCGCCGCCGACCGCCGCCGCCTGCTGGAGACCGAGCTCTCCGGGGGCGAGCTGCGCGAGCTGCGCGTCGTCGTCGCCAACCGGCCGGGCACGATCGCGGAGCTCGCCCTCGCCCTCGGCGAGGCCGGCGTCAACATCGAGGACATGGCGCTCTACCCGGCTCCGGACATGACCTCCGGGGCGGTCACGCTCTGGGTCGCCGGCGACGAGCAGGCGGCGCGGGCGGTGGAGCTGGTGCGCGGGCTGGGCCACGGCGCCAGCGTCGTCGGAGACGGCGAGTAGCGAGCGGCATGGCGACGCGGTTCGACCCGAGCGGCGCCCTGCGCGGACGGCTGCGCCCGCCGGCCGACAAGTCGATCTCCCACCGCGCGGCCCTGATCGCGGCGATGGGAGAGGGGGAGGCGACGATCGAGGGCTACCTCGACTCCGCCGACACCCGCTCGACCCTGGCCGCGGTGCAGGCGCTCGGCGCCGAGGTCGAGGGTGCGGGCCCAGGCGCTATCGAGCCGACGATCCGCGTGCGCGGCGTCGGCCTGCGCGGCGCCAAGCCCGCGGCGATCGACGTCGGCAACGCCGGCACGCTGCTGCGCCTGCTGCCGGGCTGGCTGGCGGGGCAGCCGGAGGGCAGCTGGACGCTCGACGGCGACGACTCGATCAGGCGCCGTCCGGTCGACCGGATCGCCGCGCCCCTGCGCGAGATGGGCGCCCGGCTGAGCTGCCGCGAGGACCGGCTGCCGCCGCTGGAGGTCGAGGCCGCGCCGCTGGAGGGCATCTCCTACGAGCTTCCGGTCGCCAGCGCCCAGGTCAAGTCGTGCCTGCTCTTCGCCGGGTTGCTGGCCGAGGGGGAGACCTGGGTCGGGGAGCCGCTGCGCAGCCGCGACCACACCGAGCGGATGCTCGCGGCCGCCGGGGCGGATGTCGCCTGGCTGGAAGGCGGCGTCACGGTGCGGCCGGCCGAGGCCCTGGAGCCGGGCGACCTGGCGGTCCCGGCGGACTTCTCCTCGGCGGCCTTCTTCCTCCTCGCGGCGCTCCTCGTGCCCGGCAGCGAGGTCGAGCTGCCGCGGGTGGGTACGAACCCCACCAGGACCGGCCTGCTCGGCGTGCTCGAGCGGATGGGCGCCGAGATCGAGGTGGAGGTCGAAGCGGCCGGCAAGCACGGGGGGGAGCCGATCGGGACGATCCGGGCGCGCGCGACGGAGCTGCGCGGGACAGAGGTCGGCGGCGGGGAGATCCCGCTGGCGATCGACGAGCTGCCCCTGATCGCCCTCGCCGCCTGCTTCGCCGAGGGCGAGACGACGATCCGCGACGCCGCGGAGCTGCGGCGCAAGGAGTCCGACCGGATCGCGACGACATGCGAGGCCCTGACCGCGCTCGGGGCCACGGTCGAAGCACGGGAGGACGGGATGCGGATCGAGGGCGGCGGGGGCCTGCGCGGCGGCACGATCGAGTCGCATGGCGATCACCGGATAGCGATGCTCGGCGCGATCGCCGGCCTCGCCTCGCGCGAGGGCGTCGAGGTCGAGGGCATGGGAGCCGCCGCGATCAGCTACCCCGGCTTCGAGGCGGACCTGGCCTCGCTGTCACGCTAGCGCCTCGCGAGCTGGCGATCGCGAAGAGCCGATCGTCTGGCGGGATCGAGCTTGCTGTGAGACTCTTTACCGCCTTCACGGAAGGGGAGCCTTGCCTGCGCTTGCCAAGAGCAAAATCAAACAGCGCCTCGAACGGGGTGAGATTTTTGTGCCCGGTAGCTGGAGCGATGATTTCCTGCGTGCCGCCGCCTATGACCTGCGGGTTGCTCCGGTCTACCTGATCGCCCCCGACGGCACTCGATTCTGGCCGAGGGATCCAAATGGAAATGTGAAATGCAACGCGGCGGTGCGGCTGCAGCCCGGCGAGGTCGCGTTCGTCTCGAGCGAAGAGCAGCTTTGCATGCCCTTCGATTTGGCGGGAAACATTGCCCAGAAGTTCACGGTCGCCCGGAACGGGCTTCTCGTCCTTAGTGGTCTGCTGGTCGACCCCGGTTACGGGTGGCAACGCAACTCCAACGGGAGCTGGTCGGTCAAGGATGGGGGGCAGCGACTTCATTTCCAGCTGGCCAACGTGGGTGCCGAGGAGTTCACGATCGTTCCCGGTCAGACCAGCATCGCTGCGATTCAGTTCCTCACGCTTGACGGCTCAGTGATCGGAGTGGGCGAATCCGACGCTGCTATCCGGATTCCGGACTCGGACGACTTGCTGAACGACCTCTTCGTGCAGGGTGATGGCCAGCCGTTGGCTCCGTTCGCGTTCTTCCCTCGCTCGACGGAACTCGGTGAGGACCTGAGTCTGGTCCAGGGAGAGCTCGCCGAGCATAGGATCAAGCTCGAGGCGACCAAGCACTCGATCAGCAACCTCGTCGTTTTTGGCGTGTTGGGGCTCACCATCACACTCTTCACCGTCGCCTGCGCGGCGCTGATCGAGGCGATCGCCAACGGATCGACGAACACGGCCGTTGACGGAATTCGCAACACCGACATCGAGACCGTCGTCAATCACGACGAGACGGTCATCTTGCTGGTCGTTGGCGGCGTCCTCATCGTGTTCGCCATAGTCGCGGCGTTCAGCATTTTCGTCGACCGCGTCTTGGTGCGACGTCGAGCAAGCGCAAGGTGAGCGGGAAGCCGGTCAGTCCGGGCTCGCGGAGCTGAGGACCTGGGAGGCGAGCTGCTCCGCCGTCGCGCTGCTCGCATCGAGCCGCAGGGTAGTCGCCGGCATCTCCGCCTCTTCGTGAAGCGCAGCTGTCTGTGCCGCGATGTTCGGGTCCAGCCTGCCGGTCGCCCTTACTCGTTCGATCAGCTGTTTGCTGGGCACTTCCAAGCGGGCCACCGTAAGCGGTACCGGCGTTTGCTCGGCCAGTTCGACCAGGCGCTGCAACTCGTTCAGGTGCAGCTCCGGCGCGCCCTCCTCTGGGACGTAGGTAAAGGTGCTCTCGAGGATTGTCAGCCATCCCGCCTCGAGCAGCACCCCGGCCTGTGCGTGCATCAATCGGTAGGCGAGTGGGATCTGCTCCCAGATGCTGCCGCTGGGGGCGGTCAGGACTGCGCTGAGGATCTCGTCGACGCTGAGGTATGCGACTGGAGGTGGGGCCTGCCGCGTGAGCTCCCGCGCGACGCTCGTCTTGCCCGTATGCGAGGCTCCCGTGAGAATGATCAGCCTTGGAGCGACGGCTGCGCTGGTCGAGGTTCGATTGCCGACTGAAGCCACGGTGCCGCCAAACTACACATCGCTCAGCGACGAGTGAGCCCGGATTTCGATCTTCGTCGGCTGGTAGTGCGGCTGGCCCGTGCACAATGCGACTTCGTCGTCATTGGCTCGAGTGCACTTGCCCTGCAGGAATGGGAGGTCATGCCTACCGACCTGGATGTGATGACCGATCCGGCCGGCGTTGACGCGATCGTTGCCGCTCTTGAGGTCGGCGACGCGCAATGGGTCAAGGACGGGGCAGCACGTCGGCTGGAGTGCAGCACGACGCTGGGGCCGGTCGACGTCTACACCGCCGTGTCGGGGGGGCTCGGCTATGCGACGGTGATTGAGGACGCGGTGCCCATCCTGATTGAAGGCGGCGAGCTGAGCGTCCGGGTGGGCAGTCTGGAGCACGTGCGGGACATGCGCGCAGCGGTCGGGCGCGCCGATCTGCCGATCGAGGCCGTTGCCCCGGCTGCCAAACATGGCGCGCCACGCGTGGTGGCGATTGACGGGCCCGCGGGAGCCGGCAAGTCGACGGTCGCCCGCAGCGTCGCGGAGCAGCTCGACCTCACCTACCTGGACACCGGCGCCATGTACCGCTGCGTGACGCTGGCCGTTTGCCAGTGCCGCGCCGACACGGACGATCGTGAGGAGATTGGCCGCATCGCCAGCACGATCCCGATCGAGTTCGGCGACGGCCGGGTGCTGCTCGACGGGGAGGACGTCTCGGACGCGATCCGTGCCGCCGAGGTGACGGAGATGACCCCGCACATCGCCGCCTATCCCGAGGTAAGGAAGGCGATGATCGAGCGGCAGCGAGAGTTCTTCTCGCACGATGGATATGTCGCCGAGGGACGCGATACGGGCACGGTCGTCGCTCCCGATGCTCCCCTCAAGATCTATCTGACGGCTACGCCCGAGGAGCGAGCACGACGGCGCTCGCTGGAGACCGGCGGCACTCCGCACCAGGTACAGGCGGCGCTTGAGGTGAGGGACGAACTGGACTCGAATCGCGAGCTGAGCGCTCTGCGCGTCGCCGAGGACGCAGTGGTCGTCGACACCACCGGGCGTTCGATCGAGGACGTGGTCGCCGAGATCGCCACGCTCGCTGCCGAGCGCGGCGTCGCCTGAAGCCGGTGAGCCTTCCCGTCGTCGCCGTCGTCGGCTTCCCCAACGTCGGCAAGAGCACTCTGGTCAACAGGCTCGCCGGTGGGCGGGAGGCGGTGACCCACGCCGAGCCCGGCGTCACCCGCGACCGCAAGCGGGTGCGCTGCGAGTGGAACGGGGTCGCCTTCGAGCTGCTCGACACCGGCGGCATCGACATCGAGGACGAGTCCGAGCTGGCCCGCGACATCCAGCGCCAGGCGCGGATGGGGATCGCCGAGGCCGACGTGGTGATGTTCGTGGTCGACGCGAGAGCGGGAGTGCGGGCCGGCGACGCCGAGCTGGCCGAGACCCTGCGCGGCGCCGAGGTGCCGGTCCTCGTCGTCGCCAACAAGCTCGACCGGCCCGAGGACGAGCACATGAGCGCGGAGCTGAACAAACTGGGGCTCGGCGAGCCACTCGGCGTCTCGGCCACCCACGGCCTCGGCAGCGGCGACCTGCTCGACCGCGTGGTCGAGCTGCTCGGCGAGCACGCCCGGCCGGGCGAGGAGGACGACGCGGTCAGGGTCGCGGTGATCGGCCGCCCCAACGCCGGCAAGTCCTCGCTGGTCAACGCCTTCCTCGGCTCCGAGCGGGTGATCGTCTCCGACGTGGCGGGCACGACCCGCGACTCGATCGACACCGAGGTCGAGGTCGACGGGCGCCGCGTCGTCCTCGTCGACACCGCCGGCCTGCGCCGCCGCTCCAAGGTCGCGGGGACGGTCGACTACTACGCCCAGCTGCGCTCCGAGCACGCGGTCGAGCGGGCCGACGTCGCGATCGTCGTCTGCGACGCCTCCGACGGCGTCACCGCCGAGGACCTGCGGGTGGCCGAGATCGCGATGAAGGCCGGCTGCGCGACCTTGCTGGCGATGAACAAGTGGGACGTCACCCGCACCGACATCGACGACGCCCGCGCCCGGGTCACGCGCAAGCTCCGGCTCCGGCCCGCCGTCGTCACCTGCTCGGCGACGCGCGGGCGCAACGTCCACAACCTGCTGCCGAAGGCGCTGGAGCTGGCCGACAAGGCCGGCGAGCGGATCCCCACGCCGGAGCTCAACCGCTTCGTCGCCGACGTCGTCGCCAAGACGCCGCCGCCCTCGCGACGCGGCCGCCGCCTGCGCCTCTACTACGCGGCCCAGGTCGGGGAACGGCCGCCGCGGATCGCGATCCAGGTCAACGACCGCAAGCTGATCGCCCGCGACTGGGCCTACCACCTCGAGAACCGCCTGCGCGAGACCTACGGCCTGGAGGGCATCCCCTTGGTCATCGACTTCGTCCCCCACACGAGTCGAGGGCGCGCGTGACGCGGCGCATATCGGCGTCCTCGGTCGCTCGCGTGCGGAGCACGCCACGCTCCCTGCGTCCTTGATCTGCTTGGTCGCGCGCACCCTCGGGCAGCGGTAGGCTTCGGCCCAATGTCCGAGTACCTCTTCACCTCGGAGTCCGTCACCGAGGGGCACCCAGACAAGGTCTGCGACCAGATCTCCGACGCGGTGCTCGACGCGGTGATGGCTGAGGATCCCGAGGGGCGCGTCGCCTGCGAGTCCCTGGTCAACACCGGCATGGCGGTGGTCTCCGGAGAGATCTCGACCGAGGTCCACCTCGACGTGCCGGAGCTGGTGCGCGAGACGATCCGCGAGATCGGCTACGACCACGGCGACTACGGCTACCACTGCGACCACATCTCGGTCCTGGTCTCGCTCGACAAGCAGTCGCCCGACATCGCCCAAGGCGTAGATGCGGCCTACGAGACGCGGACCGAGCCCTCGGTCGAGGACGAGCTGCTGGTCGCCGGCGCGGGCGACCAGGGAATGATGTTCGGCTACGCCTCCGACGAGACCGAGGCGTTGATGCCGATGCCGATCCACCTCGCCCACCGGCTGGCCGAGCGGCTCGCGGCGGTGCGCAAGGACGGCAGCCTCGACTACCTCGGGCCAGACGGCAAGACCCAGGTCACGGTCCGCTACGCCGACGGCCGCCCGGTCGGGGTCGAGAAGCTCCTGATCTCCACCCAGCACGCGGAGGGGGTCGAGTCGGAGTCCACGATCAAGCCCGACCTCTGGGAGAGCGTGGTCCTGCCGGTGCTCGGCGCGGAGGCCCCCGGCCTCTTCGACGAGGCCGAGCTGCGCCGGCACTTCCTCGTCAACCCGACCGGCAAGTTCGTGATCGGCGGCCCGGTCGGCGACGCCGGCCTCACCGGCCGCAAGATCATCGTCGACACCTACGGCGGCATGGCCCGCCACGGCGGCGGCGCCTTCTCCGGCAAGGACCCCTCCAAGGTCGACCGCTCGGCCGCCTACGCCGCCCGCTACGTCGCCAAGAACGTCGTCGCCGCCGGCCTCGCCCGGCGCTGCGAGGTCCAGGTCGCCTACGCGATCGGCGTCTCCCGCCCGATCTCGCTGATGGTCGAGACCTTCGGCACCGGCAAGCTGCCCGACGAGCGCATCTCCGAGCTGGTCGAATCCGAGTTCGACCTCCGCCCCGGCGCCTTCCGCCGCTACCTCGACCTGCACCGGCCCATCTTCAGCCAAACCGCCGCCTACGGCCACTTCGGCAGGGAAGGGGATGCCTTCACCTGGGAGAGGACCGACAGGGCCGAGAAGTTGAAGGCGGCAGCGGGTCTCGAAGCGGCTCCCGCCTAGCCGCTCGGGTGGTGCATTGACCCACCTATAGGGGGGTCAATCGTTCAGTCACCAGACAGCTATGCCTGCGGCTCGCCGAGACCGTGGGTACCGGCGGCATTCGCCCCGGTCGCCTGGTCGACGCTGTGGACTACGTCCTGGGGGTCGGCGACCCCGGCGAAGACGAAGTTGTAGTCGTCACCTGCCGCCGTGTCGAAGTCGACGTCGCCGATCTGCATGACGCGCTGGTAGACGGACTGCTTGTAGTTGACGTTCTGGACCCGCTCCAGGCGGGTCTCCTGGACCTCGCGGGAGACGATGCCGCGGCGGATGTTGAGGCGGCGGTCGGTGATCGTGTAGGTCGTCGCGACCCGCTTGACGAAGCCGGCCAGGACCGTCACGCCGACGATCACGAGGACGACGAGGAAGACCGTGCCGCTGCCGGCATCGAAGAGCTTGAAGACGACCCCGGCGAGCGCCGCGACCAGGATCCCCTTCAGGTAGAAGCCGAGGATCGCCCTCCAGGAGGGGTGCCCCTGGAAGATCACCTGCTCTCCCGGGCTGAGGTTCAGCGCCATCGAGCCGCAGCATACCCGCGGTGTCCGCCACCCTCCATAGCGTGACTCCGATGTCGATAGCCAAGGTCGAGCCGCTCACCACCGCACGCGCCCTGCACGGGCCCTTCGACTACCGGCTGCCCAAGGCGATGGCCGGCCTCGAGGTTGGCAGCGTTGTCCGGGTGCCGTTCGGGCGGCAGCGGATCCTCGGGGTGGTGGTCGGGCTCGCCGAGTCCTCCGACCTGCCCCCCGAGCGGCTGGCGGAGCCGATCGAGGCGCTCGAGGCCGGCGCCCCGCCGGAGCTGGTCCGGCTCGGGCTCTGGATCGCGCGCGAGTACTGCTCGACCGCCTCTCGTGGCCTGCAGCTGGCGCTGCCGCCGGGAAC
>DASUIY010000047.1:0-2026 GCA_036279555.1 Solirubrobacterales bacterium
CGCGTCAGCGACATGGCCGTCCTCAACGCGAACTACGTCCTTGAAGGCATCCGCGACCTCTTCGCGTTGCAGTACGAGCGGCGCTGCATGCACGAGTTCGTCGTCTCGGCGACGCCTCTCAAGGAGCACGGCGTGCGCGCCCTGGATGTAGCCAAGCGGCTGCTCGACTACGGCCTGCATCCGCCCACGACCTACTTCCCGCAGATCGTCGACGAGGCGCTCATGATCGAGCCGACGGAGACCGAGTCGAAGGAGTCGCTCGATCACCTCGTCGCCGCCTTCCGGGCGATCGTGAACGAGGCGAGGATCGACCCGGACCTGCTGCTCGAGGCGCCGACGCGGATGCCGGTGCGGCGGCTCGACGAAGCCGAAGCCGCCCGGCGGCCGGTGCTCAGACAGCGGTTCGCGGAGGACCAGGCCGGGGACGACGCCGGCGGCGCATGAGCGTCTCCCGGCGACGTCCGGCCCGGGGCGACCCGTGAGCGTCGTCAAGGTGCTGCCGTTCCTCCGCGCCGGCGGCGGCGCCCAGATGGCTCTCGACGACGGACTCCTGAACGACGCCGAGGCGGTCGTCGCCCGCCGCTACGTCTGGGTGCCGCCGGCGCTCTCACTGGGCAAGTTCCAGAAGCTCGACGCCGTCCCCGGGCTGCCGTTCCAGGTCGTGCGCCGGCCCACCGGCGGCAGGGCCGTCCTGCACGGCGAGGAGTTCGAGTGGTCATTCGCCGTGGTCTTCCCGGAGGGCGCGCTCGGTCCCGACCCGAGGGTCGCCGCGGACACCGCCGCACCGTACGACCTCGTATCACGCTCGTTCGCCGCGGCCTTCGAAGAGCTCGGCGTTCACCTGGATGGCGGCCGCGAGACGCCCTACCAGCGCTCCGCGCTCTGCTTCGCCACGGCGCTTCGCCACGACCTCTTCGCTCGGGGTGAGAAGATCGCCGCGATCGCCCAGGCGCGGCGGGGCGGCCGCGTCCTCGTGCACGGGTCCGTGCTCGAGCGGCGGCCGCCCGACGACCTGACGCACGTTGCCGAGACACTGTTGGGGGAGCCGTGGCAGAGCGAGGGTCTGGCGGGGGCGGGTCTCATCGTGGATGGTGAGATGCTGTGGCGCCGGGCGGTGGCGCGGCTGGACGCGGGTGTCAGACTGCTGCGACGTGGGGCCAAGCTACGTCAACAGAGGAGCGAGGCATGACGAAGATCCTGGTGCTCGGCGGCGGCCCGGCGGGCTACGTCGCCGCACTTCGCGCGGCGCAGCTCGGCGCCGACGTCACGGTCGTCGAGGCGCGCGAGATCGGCGGGACGTGCCTCAACCGCGGCTGCATCCCGACCAAAGCTATGGTGGCCGGCGCGGAGCGGCTTCATCACGCGCGCGGGGCCGGTGAGTTCGGCGTGCAGGTCGGCGAGATCGTTCTCGACTTCGGCGCCTTCATGGCGCGCAAGGAACGCGCGACCGCGCAGCTTCGCGGCGGTGTCGAGCAGCTCCTTAAGGCCAGGAAGGTCGAGGTCGTGGCCGGGCGGGCTACGCTCGTGGGCCCCGGCCGCCTGGCGCTTGACGACGGGGGCACGCTCGAGGGCGACGCCGTCATCCTCGCGAGCGGCTCGGAGCCGGTGCGCCTCCCGGTCTTCGACTGGGCCGACCCGCGGGTGATGACCAGCGACGAGCTGCTCGCCATCGA
This sequence comes from Solirubrobacterales bacterium, assembly GCA_036279555.1. Taxonomy (GTDB): domain Bacteria; phylum Actinomycetota; class Thermoleophilia; order Solirubrobacterales; family 70-9; genus VRUE01. The sequence goes on from DASUIY010000047.1 coordinate 1,674, forward strand.
CCACGTGCCGGCGCGCCTGGCGATCGTCGGCGGCGGCGTCATCGGCTGCGAGTTCGCCTCAGTCTTCGCCCGCTTGGGTAGCCAGGTGACCGTGGTCGAGATGCTCGACCAGCTGCTCCCCGGCGAGGACAAGCGCACGGGGCGCAGCCTGCAGCAGGCCTTCAAGAAGGCGGGCATCGACGTCGTCCTCAAGACCGCCGTGGAGGCCGTCTCCGCTGCGCCGGACGGCCTGACCCTTCGCCTCGCCGACGGCCGCGGGGTCGCTGCCGACGTCGCGCTGGTGAGCGTCGGCCGTCGCCCCGTCAGTCGCGGCCTGGGCTACGAGGAGGCGGGCGTCACGGTCGACCAGCGCG
>DASUIY010000048.1:0-5019 GCA_036279555.1 Solirubrobacterales bacterium
ACACGCTGGAGCGGCTGCGACAGCGCCGCTACGGCGCGGCCGACGTCTCCTTCTACGCGGAGAGGGCCGCGTGAGCGAGCGCAACGGGACCGTCGTCTGCCCGGGCAGCTACGACCCGGTCACCAACGGGCACATCGACATCATCACCCGCACGGCGAACGTCTTCGACCGGGTCGTGGTCGGCGTCGTCAACAACCCGGTGCGCAAGGAGAAGACGCTCTTCAACGCCGAGGAGCGCCGCGACTTCATCGCCGAGGCGACCGCCGACCTGCCCAACGTCGAGGTCCAGATCTTCGCCACGCTGCTGGTCGAGTTCGCCCGCGACAACGGCGCCAAGGCGATCGTCAAGGGCCTGCGGGCGATCTCCGACTTCGAGTACGAGTTCGAGATGGCCCAGCTCAACCGCAAGCTGGATCCGGGGATCGAGAGCATCTACGTGATCGCCTCGCCCCACTACAGCTTCCTGTCCTCGACCGGGGTGAAGGAGATGGCGACCTTCGGCGGCGACGTCTCCGACCTCGTTCCGGCGCCGGTCGCGGCCGCGCTGGCTGACCGCCTGGACGACAGGTAGGCTTCGCGTCGCTGTCTCGTCCATTTGGGCGACCGCTTGCAAAAAGACGGCCCGGATAACGGCATCTTCACCAAAGACCCCGCATACACGTAGGCTTACGACCTGCAAATGGACGTACTCGTTCTCATAGACAAGCTGGACGACGTCGTCCACAACGCCCGACCCGTCCCGCTGACGGACCAGGTGCGTGTGGACCGCGAGGAGATCTACGACCTGCTCGATCAGATGCGGGCGACGATCCCCGAGGAGATCAAGCAGGCGCGCTGGATCGTCAAGGAGCGTCAGGAGATGCTCGCCGAGGCCAAGCGCGAGGCGGAGCGGATCGTCCGAGAGGCGCGCGAGCAGCAGGCCCGCCTGATCTCCGACGAGGAGGTCACCAAGCAGGCCGAGCGGGCCGCCGACGAGATCGTCGAGGACGCCCGCACGCGCGAGCGCGAGATCCGGCTCGGCGCCGAGGACTACGCCGACGAGATCCTCAACACGCTCGAGGTCAACCTGCAGAAGTTCCTCGCCGCCGTGCAGCGGGGGCGGGACCGGCTCGCTGGGCGCGACGAGGAGCCTGTGGCCGAGCTGGACGAGCAGGCTTAGTGTTTGGGGAGGGCCGAGTGCCTCTCCCCAGAAGACCGTCCGTCTCGCAGTTTGCCTAGGTTCGGGATCGTTGCGCTCCCAAAGCCTTCTGGGGAGAGGCACTCGGCCCTCCTGGCGGCTGCTACTCGTCGAGCTTTAGCTCTTGGAGCTTTGCCCAGCGAGGATCTGTCGTTTGCTCGTGCTTGTGATCATCCGGGTCGGTGTCGTTCAGCGATTCTCCGCAGACTTGGCAGAGGCCGGCGCAGTCTTGGCGGCAGAGGAACCGGGTGGGGATGGCGAGGACGGCGGCGTCGTGGGCCCAGCGGCCCAGGTCGAGCTCGTCGTCGTCCACGTAGGGGCTGCGCAGCTCCTCGTCCTCGGTGTCTTCGTGGGCGACCTCGCGCGCGTCGGCTTCGGTCTCCATCGCCGCGTTCTCCAGGCAGCGCATGCAGGGGCCCTCGATTCGCAGCGGGAATCGGAGGCGGAAGGCGTAGCCGCCGCTGGGCCTTGAGACGTCGAGGCGGACCGGAACCGACTCCGGCACGACGGCGTAGGTTTGGCCCGCGAGCTCCAGCGGCTCCAGCCGAACAGGCAGGTCGAGCCGGCGGCCCTCGCCGTGGGAGAGGGACAACCGGGCGAGGTCGATGATCGTCGTCGCTTCGGCCATGGAGTCAGCTCCGCTTCCGTTGGGGCTTAGAGTCTGCTTCGGTGACTTCGTCGTTCCCCGTGCATATGCACACCTAACGACAAAGTCAGCCGTTCTGACGAGATTACGGAATGGGCCAATTCGACTGGACACCCGAGGTTTACCTGGAGCGGATTCGCTCGCAGATCCCGCGCTACGACGAGCTGCAGGAGCAGGCGATCGCGGCGATCCCCTTCCCGCCCGAGCGCGTGCTGGAGCTCGGGATGGGGACCGGGGAGACGACCCGCCGCCTGCTCGAGGCCCATCCCGACGCCTGGGTCGTCGGCCTCGACTCCAGCCCCGACATGGTCTTCCGCGCGCGGCAGACCTACGACGACGTCCAGCTGGCCCGCATGGAGGACCCGCTGCCCGACGGCCCCTGGGACCTGGTCATCGCCGTCCTCTCGATGGGCGAGCTGACCGACGAAGAGCTCCAGACCCTCTGCCGCCGGGTGAAGGACCACTCCCGCTCCCTCGTCATAGGCGACGCTTTCGACCCCGAAAAGCTCAAAAAGCTCGCCGAGTGGTCGAGTGGCAACGTCACCTGGCAGGCTGACGGCCTCGCCGTGGTCAGCGCGACGTACTGAGGGAGAGCCGGGGTGCCCCTCCCCGGGAGACCGTCCGTCTCGCAGTCTGCCTAGGTTCGGGGCCGTTGCGCTCCCAAAGCCTCCCGGGGAGGGGCACCCCGGCTCTCACCCGCTACCATGCCTCGGCCCATGGCCGTCCCGAAGAAGAGAACTTCCAGCGCCCGCCGCGACAAGCGCCGGGCCAACCACAAGGCAGGCAAGGCTCCGCTCAGCCGTTGCCCTCGCTGCCATAGCCCGCGGCTGCCGCATCGCGTCTGTCCCACCTGTGGGACCTACGCGGGGCGCGAGGTGATCGTGCACAAAGTCGCCGAGCCCACGGCGACGCCTGCCGACGCGGAGTAGCGCTTGGCGCCCAGGCCGACCGTGGCCCTGGATGGCTTCGGGGCCGAGCAGGGGGCCGACGTGCTCGCTGCTGGTGCGCGAATGGCGGCGGCGGACGGGATTCGGGTTCGAGTCTTCGGCCCGCCGGAGGAGCTTGGCCTTGACGGGGCCGCGGGGATCGAGGTCGTCCCCACCTCGGAGTGGATCGGCAACGACGAGGACCCCGTTGCCGCGGTTCGCGCCAAGAAGGAGGCCTCGGTAGTGCGCGCCGTCGCCGACGTCGCCGAGGGCCGGGCCGAGGCGATGGCCAGCCCCGGCTCCACCGGCGCGACGATGGCCGCCGCCACCTTCGGCCTGAGGCGGCTGAAGGGAGTGCAGCGCCCGGCGCTCGCCGTGCAGCTGCCCGTCCCCGGCAAGCCGGTGCTTTTCCTCGACGTCGGCGCCAACGTCGAGGTGCGCGCCCAGCACCTGGTTCAGTTCGCCTTCCTCGGCGCCGCCTTCAGCGAGGCCGTGCTCGGGGTCGAGCGCCCGCGCGTCGGCCTGCTCTCGGTAGGGGAGGAGGCGGGCAAGGGCCGTGAGGAGGTCGCCGAGGCCAACCGGATCCTCTCCGGGATCGACGGGATCGAGTTCGCCGGCAACGTCGAGGGGCGTGACCTCCCGGCCGGGGCGGCCGACGTCGTCGTCGCCGACGGCTTCACCGGCAACGTCTCGCTGAAGCTGATGGAGGGGACGGCGAAGACCGTCACGGCCGCGATCCGCGATGCGGCTCGCTCGAACCCGATCGCCGCCCTCGGCGGCCTGCTGATGCGCCCGGCGCTGGGTGGCCTTCGCCGCCAGCTGCACCCGGATACCACCGGCGGCGCGATCCTGCTCGGGCTGAGGGGGGTCGCCGTGGTCGGCCACGGCAGCTCCGGGGCGGAGGGGATCGCCAACGCGGTCCGGCTCGCCGCCCGCTGCGCCGAGGTCGACGCGGTCGGCCGCACCGCGGCACTGCTGCGCGAGGGCGGCGCCGGCCGGGGCGACCTCGCGGCCGATCGCGTCGGCCGGGGCGAGGCGTGATAGGAAGGGGAAGATGACCCGCGAGGAAGTTCTCACCCTGGTGCGCGAGCACCTGGCCGAGGAGCTCGAAGTCGACGCCGCCGGGATCGCCGAGGGGACTCGTTTCAAGGAGGACCTCGACGCCGACTCGCTCGACCTCTACGAGCTGGTGATGGAGCTGGAGGACACCTACGGGATCTCCGTCTCCGAGGAGCAGGCGGCCAGGATCGCCACGGTCGGCGACGCGGTCGAGTTCGTCCTCCAACATTCTCCGGCGTGAAGGGCTACCCGCCAGTGGCGGACGCGGGAGCGAGCGAGCGAGATCGCCGGTGATGATGAGCGCGAGCGAGCGGGAGCGGAGCACACTGGCGGAATTGATTGGAGACCTCCCCGAGGACCTGCGCCGCCAGGCGCTGACCCACTCCTCGTGGACGGACGAGCGGGCTGAGTCCTACGAGCGCCTCGCTTACCTCGGCGACAGCGTGCTCGCCCTCGCCGTCGCCCGTGACCTCGTCGCGCGCTTCCCCGGCGAAGACGCGGGTGAACTGACCAAGATCCACAACCAGGCGGTGAGCGGCGTCTCCTGCGCCGAGGTCGGCCGCGAACTGGGCGTCCCCGAGTTGCTGCGCGAGGCGGAACCGGAGGATCTGCAGGTCGGGATCCCGGCCGAGGTGCTGCTCAGCGGAGAGCGGCCCCTGCCGGAGGCGACCGAGGCGCTGATCGGGGCCTGCTTCTTAGCTTTCGGCTTCGAGCGGATCGCCGACGCGGTCGCCGCCGCCTTCGAGCCGCGGGTCGAGCACGCGGCGGAGCACAGGATCGATTTCAAGTCCGCCCTGCAGGAGCTGCTCGCCCGCCGCCGCGCGACCGTAAGCTACGAGGTGACCGGCGAATCCGGGCCGTCGCACCGCCGCAAGTTCGAAGTCGCCGCCGTCGTCGACTCCGAGCTGGTCGGCGAGGGGGTGGGCCGGAGCAAGAAGATTGCCGAGCAGGCCGCGGCCGAGCAGGCCCTGAAGCGCCTCGGCGGCTGATTGTGTTCGTCGCGTCCGACCGGGAAGAGAGCCTTAGGGCTACAGGGATTGGGGACCAGAGCAGATGTATCTGAGATCGATAGAGATGAAGGGGTTCAAGTCGTTCCCCGAGCGGGCGAAGCTCGAGTTCTCCCCTGGCGTCAGCGTGATCGTCGGGCCCAACGGGTCGGGCAAGTCGAACATCACCGACGCGGTGCTCTGGGCGCTCGGCGAGCAGAGCCC
>DASUIY010000049.1:0-3343 GCA_036279555.1 Solirubrobacterales bacterium
GAGGGCCCCTACCGTCACGTGCGCAACCCGATGATCTCGGCCGTGCTCGCGGTGCTGGCCGGCGAGGCCGCCTTGTTCGGCTCGCTGCCGCTGCTGATCTGGTTCGCGGCCTTCTTCGCCGCCAACAGCATCTTCTTCCGCCGGTACGAGGAGCCGGGCCTCGAACGCCGCTTCGGCGAGGACTACCGCGCCTACACGCACAACGTCCCGCGCTGGCTGCCGCGGCGCGCGCCCTGGACCCCGCCGTCGTCGCAATAGCTTTCCGGTGCGCCTTTTGGGCCCTATGGGTACATAAGGCGCACCGGAAAGGTCAGGTGGCTCAGAACTCGTAGGAGCGCGCCTTGGCGTGGCGCTCCAGCGCTAGCTTCACGAGCCGGTCGCAAAGCTCCGGGTACGCGACGCCGCTTGCCTCCCAGAGCTTGGCGTAGACGCTGGTCTGGGTGAAGCCGGGCATGGTGTTGATCTCGTTGACGAGGACGGTGCCGCCGGGCTCGACGAAGAAGTCGCAGCGGGCGAGGCCGCTGCAGCCGGCCAGTTCGAAGGCGTGGATGGCGAGGTCGCGGACGCGGGCCAGCTGCTCGTCCCCGATCGGCGCCGGGACGACCAGCTTCATGCCGCCGTCGCGGTACTTGGTCTCGTAGTCGTACCAGTCGCCGTCGGCGACGACGTCGCCCGGGATCGAGGCTTCGACCTGCTCGTTGCCGAGCAGCGAGCACTCGACCTCGCGGCCGGGTGCGTGGGCCTCGACGATCACCCGGGGGTCGTGACGGCGGGCGAGGCCGACCGCGGCGTCCAGCTCCCCCCCGGTCCCCTCGACCCGGCTGATCCCCACGCTGGAGCCGAGACGGGAGGGCTTGACCCAGAGCGGAGAGCCCATCGACTCGCAGCGCTCGCGCCAGCCCGGCTCGCCGGCGGCGGCGAACGCGACCTGCGGGACCCCCGCCTGAGCGAAGAGGCGCTTCAGCGTCAGCTTGTCCATGCAGATCGCGGAGGAGAGCACGTCGGAGCCGACATACGGGAGCTCGAGCCACTCGAGCAGGCCCTGGACGCTGCCGTCCTCGCCGAAGGGGCCATGCAGGGCGGGGAAGGCGACCTCGGCGCCGAGCAGGCCCTCGCCGGGCGTCAACCCGACCGGCGAGCCGTCACAGCTCCAGGCCCCTGCGCGGGAGATCGTCACCCGCAGTGGCTCATGCCCGGCCTCTTCGAGGCCGCGCGCCACCGCCTCGCCGGAGCGCAGCGAGACGTCGTGCTCGGAGGAGCGGCCGCCGCTGAGGACCGCGACCCTCATTCCAGCGTTCCCGCTTCGGGTTCGGTGGCGCCGGCGGCAGCCGTGCCCACCACCAGGCTCACGGTGTCGCCGGGCTTCAGTTCGGACCCCGGCGGCGGGAACTGGTCGGTGACGCGGCCGACCTGTGAGGGGACTTCGGTCGGCTGTTCGGAGACAGCCGGCTTCAGGCCGGCGGCCCGCACGGCTTCCACCGCTTCGGAACGCAGCTGGCCGATCACGTTCGGGGCCGTCGCTTTCTCTTCTCCCTTGGAGACGACGATCGAGACCGTCGACCCGGCCGGCAGCTTCGAGCCGGCGTTCGGCGCCTGGTCGATCACCTCGCCGGCGGGCGAGGAGCTCTCCCGTTCTTCGACGCTGGGCACGAAACCGCGGCCGCGGATCTGCTGCACCGCAACCGAGCGCTGGGTGCCCACGAGCACCGGCACGGCCGCCAGCTTCGGCCCGGTGGAGACCCGCAGGACGACTTCACTGCCCCGCGTGGCCGTCGTGCCACCGGAGGGCAGCGAGTTGATCACCAGCCCCTGTTCGACCTTTTCGGAGACCGTCTTTTCGATCCGCGGGTCGAAGCCCGCTTCTTCGATCTCGGCTTCGGCCGCGGCCGCCGTCAGCCCGGCGGTCGACGGGACCTTGGCTGTCCCCGGGCCGGAGCTCACCGTGAGCACGACCTTCGGCTTCGAGCAGAAGAAGGAGAGGAAGGCGCAGTCGAGCGAGGCCTCGCTCGCCGGGGGCGAGGCGAGCGGGTCCTGCTCGAGCACCGTGTTCGCCGGGGCTTCCCGCTCGACCCGCTTCACCTCCCCGACCTCGAAGCCGTTTTGCTGGAGCAGGGAGATCGCCACGTTGAGGTCGTTGTCCTTCACGTTCGGCACCTCGGTCGTCGTGTCGCGCGTCAGCGCGAAGCCGGCGAGGGCGCCGATCAGGACGGCGGCCGCCACCAGCAGCCAGCCGAGACGCCTGCGGCGGCGCGCCTCCGCCTCTTCGTCGTACCCCTCCGCCACCGGCTCGGAGGGAGTCGCCACGACCGGCGGCAGCGGCGCAAAGGCCGCCGTGCCTTCCGCCCCCCCGCCGGGATCGCGCAGGGCCGCGTCGAGCGCGGCGATGAAGGCGTCGGCGTTCTGGAAGCGCTGGCCCGGCTCCTTCTCCAGCGCCCTCATCACGACCGCGTCGAGGGCGGGTGAGACGTTCGGGTTGATCGAGCTCGGCCGCTGCGGCGCCTGGGAGACCTGCTTCATCGCCACGGCGACGGCGGACTCGCCCTCGAACGGCACCCGGCCGGTGAGGGCCTCGTAGAGCATCACGCCGATCGAGTAGAGGTCGGAGACGGCGGTGACGTCCTGGCCCTGGGCCTGCTCGGGCGAGAGATAGTGCGGCGTCCCCATCACCGAGCCGGCCTGGGTGATCTCCGAGACCCCCGCGCGGGCGATGCCGAAGTCGGTCACCGTCGCCTTGCCGTCGGCGTCGACGATCACGTTCTGGGGCTTGAGGTCACGGTGTACGACGCCGTTGCGGTGAGCGAAGCGAGCGCCCTCGAGCACCTGGCGGATCAGGCCGGCCGCCTGCTCCGGGGTGAGGCCGGCGTCGATCAGCTGCTTCAGCGAGCGCCCCTCCAGGTACTGCATCGCGATGTAGTAGGTGCCGTCGACGTCGCCGCGGTCGAAGACGGAGACGACGTTGGGGTGCTGGAGGCCGGCCGCCGCCTCGGCCTCGCGGCGGAAGCGCTCGACGAACTCGCGGTCCTGGGTGAAGCGACCGTGCAGCACCTTGAGCGCGACCTGGCGCTGCAGGTGCGTGTCCTCGGCCAGCCAGACGTCGGCCATGCCGCCGCTGCCGAGCCGCCCCAGCACCCGGTAGCGCCCATCAACGACCGTTCCCTCGCTCACCTCAGGCACGCAGCTCCTCCAGTCTCATGATCATTCGCCATCGAGGATCGATTCTGCGACGGCCCTGAAGATCGGGGCCGCCACGTCGTTGCCGAACTGTTCGGTGCACTCGACCGAGGCCGCGATCGCGATCTGCGGGTCCTCAGCCGGGACGAAGCCCATGAACCACGCCTGGTTC
>DASUIY010000050.1:0-7923 GCA_036279555.1 Solirubrobacterales bacterium
GGACCTTCTCGATCTCCTCCTCGAGCTCGCGATAACGCGGCGGCGCACTCATCGTGCGGATGCGCATGCGCGAGCCGGCCTCGTCGATCAGGTCGATCGCCTTGTCGGGCAGGAAGCGGTCGGAGATGTAGCGGTCGGCGAGGTCGGCGGCGGCCTTGAGGGCTTCGTCGCTGATCGTGACCTTGTGGTGGACCTCGTAGCGGTCGCGCAGTCCCTGAAGGATCTGCACGGTCTCGTCGATTGACGGCGGCTCGACGACGATCTTCTGGAAGCGGCGCTCCAGCGCGCTGTCGCGCTCGAGGTACTTGCGGTACTCGTCGAGCGTGGTGGCGCCGATCGTCTGCAGCTCGCCGCGGGCCAGGGCCGGCTTCAGGATCGAGGCGGCGTCGATCGCGCCCTCGGCGGCGCCGGCGCCGACCAGATTGTGAAGCTCGTCGATGAAGAGAATGATGTCGCCGCGCTGGGTGATCTCTTTCATCACCTTCTTCAGTCGCTCCTCGAACTCGCCGCGGTACTTCGAGCCGGCGACCAGGGCGGCCAGATCCAGCGTGTAGATCTGTTTGTTCTTCAGCAGCTCCGGGACCTCGCCTTTGTTGATGCGGGCGGCCAGGCCCTCGACCACGGCGGTCTTGCCGACGCCGGGCTCACCCAGCAGCACCGGGTTGTTCTTGGTGCGGCGGGAGAGGATCTGCATGATCCGCTCGATCTCGGTCTCGCGACCGATCACCGGGTCGAGCTTGCCCTCCTCGGCGAGGCGGGTGAGGTTGCGACCGAACTGGTCGAGCAGTTTCGAAGACTTTTTCCCCTCGCCCTGGCCGCCACCGCCGCCGCCGCCCTGGCGACGACCGCCGGGGCCGGACAGCATCCGGATCACCTCGTTGCGGATCTTGTCGGAGTCGGCGTCGAAATCGAGCAGGATGCGGGCGGCGACGCCCTCGTTCTCACGCACGAGGCCGAGCAGGATGTGCTCGGTGCCGATGTAGTTGTGGCCGAGCGAGAGCGCCTCGCGCAGCGCCAGCTCGAGAACCTTCTTGGCCCGCGGCGTGAACGGGATCTGGCCGGAGGTGACCTCCTCGCCGGAGCCGACGATCCGGACCACCTGCGAGCGGACGCGCTCGGTCGTGATGTCGAGCGACTCGAGCACCCGCGCGGCGAGGCCCTCCTCCTCGCGCAGCAGGCCGAGCAGGATGTGCTCGGTGCCGATGTAGTTGTGCTTCAGCGTGCGGGCCTCTTCCTGGGCCAGGACGACTACCTGTCGGGCTCGCTCTGTGAATCTCTCGAACAAAAGTCTCTCTATCCACTCAACGCGGCTGCGCTGGGTAAGTATCGGCGGACGCCCTTCGGTTATCGGGAGGCGCCCATGTGCCCATTAACGATACCGAGAGCGTCCAACCGGCCCCGGGACGCAAATATTCGCTCAGAGCGGCCTTTTGGCCGGTGCATCTCGCTTCCGGTGCGCTTTATCCCCCTCTGGCGGGGAAAAGGCGCACCGGAAGGCTCAGCTGCGCATCGCGGGGTAGAGAACCACCTCGCGGACGCTCTGGGCGCCGGTCAGCAGCATCACCAGACGGTCGATCCCGATGCCGACGCCTCCGGTCGGCGGCATCCCCTGTTCGAGGGCGGCGACGAAATCCTCGTCGTAGGGCTGAGCCTCCTCGTCGCCGCGCGCCAGCTCCTCTCCCTGCTGCTCGAAGCGCCGGCGCTGCTCGTCGGGGTCGTTGAGCTCGCTGAACCCGTTGGCGATCTCCATCCCGCCGGCGAAGGCCTCGAAACGCTCGACCAGCCCCTCCTCGGAGCGGTGGGACTTGGCGAAGGGCGAGAGCTCGACCGGGTAGTCGAGGACGAAGGTCGGCTGGATCAGCTCCGGCTCGACCGACTTGGAGAGCAGCCCGTCGACCAGCTTGCCCCAACCCTCCTCGGGCTCGGCCTCGGTCCCCATCGCCTCGGCCAGCGCCTCCCGGGTGGGATGCTCGAGGATGTCGATGCCGGTGCGCTCGCGAATCGCCTCGCGCAGCGTCACCCGCTTCCAGGGCGGGGCGAAGTCGATAGTCGCCTCGCCGCGCCTGACCTCGGTCGTCCCCAGCACACGCTCGGCCACCTCGGCGACCATCGTCTCGACCTTGTGGGCGGTGGCGGCGTAGTCGGCGCAGGCCTCATACCACTCGAGCATCGTGAACTCGGGGTTGTGCTTGTGCGAGACGCCCTCGTTGCGGAAGTCCTTGCCCAGCTCGTAGACGCGGTCGATGCCGCCGACCACGAGCCGCTTGAGGTAGAGCTCGGTGGCGATACGAAGGTAGAAGTCGCGGTCGAGGGCGTTGTGGTGGGTCGTGAACGGCCGCGCCAGGGCGCCGCCGTAGAGCGGTTGCAGGACCGGCGTCTCGACCTCGACGAAGCCGCGCTCGTCGAGCCAGCGGCGGACCTCGCCGACCGTGCGGGCGCGAAGCGCGAAGAGCCGGCGGCTCTCCTCGTTGGCGATCAGGTCGAGCTCGCGCTTGCGGTACCTCGTCTCGACGTCCTCGAGGCCGTGGAACTTGTCCGGCGGCGGTCGCAGGCTCTTGGCGAGCAGGCGCCAGCGGTCGATCGCCAGCGAGAGCTCCCCGCCGCGCCTGGTCGCGAGGGCCGTGCCCTCGACGCCGACGATGTCGCCGAGGTCGAGGTCGACCAGCAGGCGGTAGGGCTCCTCGCCGAGGAGGTCCTCCCTGGCGTGGAGCTGGATCTGGCCGCTGCCGTCGCGCAGGTCGAGGAAGCAGGCCTTGCCATGGCCGCGACGGCCGACGATCCGGCCGGCGACCCGGTGGCGGGACTCGGTCTCCATCCCCGGAGCCAGCCCCTCATGGGCGGCCCGCACCTCGCCGATGTCCTCGCGCTCCCCGAACTCGGGCGGGAACGGGTCGATCCCGGCTTCCCTCAGTCGCTCGAGCTTCTCCCGGCGATCGCGGAGAACGTCCGAGAGCTTGGGTTCCCCCGTCGATTCACTCATTGCGGGCGACCCTACAGCGCTGCCGAGAGCCTGTCCCGGCAGGGGTGGAGCGTCTTGTACTTTTTCGCAAGCACCGCCCGCGCGACAGCCAATCCCCGCCCCTCGAAAAAGTTAAGCGGAACCCCTGCCGGGACAGGCTCTCACGCCGTCTCGATCTTCGTGATCTTCAGTTTCTTCTTCGGGCCCCTGGGGACCTCGACCGTGACGACGTCGTTGCGCTTGTGGCCGATCAAGGCTTTGCCGATCGGCGACTCGTTGGAGAGCTTGTGCTCGAGCGGGTCGGCCTCGGTCGAGCCGACGATCTGGAACTTCTGCGAGTCGCCCGTCTTCTGGTCCTTGACGTGGACGATCGAGCCGAACTGGACTTCGTCGGTGCCGAGGTCCTTCTCGTCGATGACGGTGGCGCGGCGCAGCCTCTCTTCGAGCTGGGCGATCCGCTGCTCGAGCAGGGCCTGCTCGTTCTTGGCGTCGTCGTACTCGGCGTTCTCGGAGATGTCGCCGAACTCGCGCGCCTCCTTGATGCGCTCGGCGACCTCGCGCCGCTTCACGGTCGAGAGGCGTTCTATCTCCTCCTTGAGTTTCTCGAGACCCTCAGGGGTGATTACGGACTGGCGACTCACTTGTCCTGACCTCGCTTTGCTGGATTGAGACGGCGGAACCGGCTCCTAGACCTAAAAAACGGCCAGGTGCAGCGGCGTCGAGTCACCACACCAAGGCCGGAAGTCGCGGGATTATAGCTAGAGGCGTGAAGTGGATGCCGGAGTGGCCTGGGCGCGGATCGTGCTGCGGGCGGCGGTCAGGTCGGGGCTGCGGTGCAGCTCGTCCGTCAGCTCCGGGCCCGCGCCCAGCCGCTCGACGTACCAGGGGTAGAACTTGCGCAGGTAACGGCTGGCCCGGTCGCTGCCGAGGTGCTCCTCGGCACGGTCGATCGTCCAGAGCAGCTCGGCGACGACCTCGGCCCGATCGGGAGGCTCGGTGCGAGCGCCGGTCAGCTCCTCGAAGACCCATGGGTTGCCGAGCGAGCCGCGGGCGATCATCACCGCGGCCGCCCCCGACTCCTCGTAGGCGGCACGGGCGGCGGCGGCGCTCTTCAGGCCCCCCGAGACGATCACAGGCACCTCGACCCGCTCGACGAGCTCACGCGTGAGCTCGTAGTCGGGGCTCCCCTTGTGGCCGGCCGCGGCCGCCCTCGGGTGAAACGCGATCGCCGCGACGCCCGCCTCCTCGGCCAGGCGAATGGCGAGCTCGAAGCCGGAGCGATCCCCCGCCGCGATCCCCGAGCGCAGCTTCACCGTCACCGGCAGCCCGCTGCCTTCGGCGGCGCCGCGTGCAAGCGCGAGGGCAAGCTCGTGGTCGCGCAGAAGCTCGGCGCCGGCGCCCGTCTTGCGAACCTTGCGCACCGGGCATCCCATGTTGATGTCGATCAGGTCCGCCCCGGCCTCGGCGGCGATCGCCGCGCCCGAGCGCATCACCTCTGCGTCGTGGCCGAAGAGCTGCACCGAGACCGGGTGCTCGTCGGGGTGGATGCGCATCAGCTCGCGCAGGGTGCGCTCGTTGCGGTGGTGCAACCCGAAGCTGGAGACCATCTCCGAGACGGCCAGCCCGGCGCCGTATCGCTTCGCCTGCAGGCGCACGAACCAGTTGCCGATGCCCGCCAGCGGCGCCAGCAGGACGCGGTTGGGAATCTCGACGCCGGCGATCCGGAAGGGATCAGTCAGCGGGGGCTGTGGACGTGTTGCGCTCATGGATCAGGCGTAGTCCCTTGAGGGTAAGCAGGTCGTCCACCTCGTCGATCGTCTCCGTGAACGGGACGACGGCCGAGGCGTACCCACCCGTGGCAAGCAGCCGCGGGTGCGGGAGTTCCTCTTCGATCCGCCTGACGATGCCGTCGATCAGGCCGGCGAAGCCGAAGATGAAGCCGGAGTGGATCGCGGCGCGGGTCGAGCGACCAATCGCTTCCCGTGGCTCTTCCAGGTCGATCCGGGAGATCCGGGCCGCCCGCTCGATGAGAGCGCTGAGCGAGGGCGCGAGCCCGGGGCCGATCGCGCCGCCGAGGTACTCGCCCTCGGCGGAGACGACGTCGATGTTGATGCCGGTGCCGAAGTCGACGGAGACGCAGGCCTCGCCGAAGCGCTCGTAGGCGGCGATCGCGTTGACGAGGCGGTCGGCGCCGACCTCGAGCGGGTTGTCGATCCGAATCGGCATGCCGGTCTTCACGCCCGGACCGATCGTCAGGCAATCTGCCTCGAGGTAGCGCTCGGTCAGCTGCTCGTACTGGGCGCCGAGAGGGGGCACGACGGAGGAGACGCAGACGGCGTCGACGCCGGCGATGGCCATGTCGCTGAGGGCGAACAGACCGGCGATCCGCTCGGCCAGCTCGTCGCCGGTCGCCCCCGAGCGGGTCTGAAAGCGCCAGTGCTCGACGAGACGCTCGCCATCGAAGGCGCCGAGGTGGGTCTGGGTGTTGCCAACGTCGACAGCAAGGAGCACGGCGGCGATTATGATGCCTCGCCATGAACGTGCGGCTCTACACGATCCCCGGCTCGCATCCAGGCGTGGCGGTCCAGGCGATGCTGAAGGCCAAGGGCATCCCCTTCAAGCGCACCGACCTCTTCCCGGTGATGCAGAAGCTCGTGGTGCGCGTGCAGGGCTTCCCCAGGCAGACCGTGCCGGCGATGAAGATCGACGGGCGCAAGATCCAGGGCTCGCGCGAGATCTCCCGCGAGCTGGACCGCATCCAGCCGGAGCCACCGCTCTTCCCCGAGGATCCCGAGAAGCGCCGTGCCGTCGAAGAGGCGGAGCGTTTCGGCGACGAGGAGCTCCAGCACCCGATCCGCCAGATGATCTGGTGGACGCTGCGCAAGGACAAGGCACCGCTGCGCAGTTTCTCCGAGGGGGCGAAGCTGGGGATCCCGACCGGCCTCGCGGTTGCCACCGCGGCGCCGATCCTGGCGCTCACCGCCCGCTACAACGAGGCCACCGACGAGAACGTGCGCCGCGGCCTCGCCGCGCTGCCCGGCTTCCTCGACCGGATCGACGCCTGGATCGAGGCGGGCGTCCTCGATGGGGAGCAGCTATACGCCGCCGATTACCAGATCGCGCCGAGCTTGCGACTGGCGATGACGATGCAGGACCTTCGCCCGGCGATCGACGCCCGTCCCGCCGGAAGGTTCGCACGGCGCGTGATCCCGGATTACGCCGGCGACGCCCCCCCGGCCTTTCCGCCGGCGTGGCTACAGACGCTGAACTCGCTGCCCACCACCTAGCGAGGCAAGCGCCTGCGAGAGGCGGGTTCCGTCGGGGAGGGTCAGCCCGGGGTCGAGCTCGAGCAGCGGAGCGAGGACGAAGCGGCGGCTGGTGACCTCGGGGTGCGGCAAGGTCAGTCGCTCCGTCGAGAGCTGCAGGTCGCCGAGCAGCAGCAGGTCGACGTCGAGCGGGCGGGGGCCATGGCGAGGGGCGTCGAGCGCACGGCCGCGAGCGGACTCGACCTCCTTGCAAGCGCCGAGCAGCTCCTCGGGCTCCAGCTCGGTGCGGATGCGGATCGCGGCGTTGAGGAAATCGGGCTGGTCGAGCACCTCGCCGACCGGCTCGGTCTCGTAAGCGGAAGAGACCGCCTCGACCTCCACCCCGCGTTGTGCCAGCAGCTCGATCGCCGCCCGCAGGTGGGACTCGCGGTCGCCGACGTTCGAGCCCAGGCCCAGATAACCGGTCCGCATGGGCAACTCAGACCTCGTCGGGCTCGTCTTCGTCTGACCCTTCGGCACGTTCCTGGGAGACCTCGACCGCGACCTCCTGGATCGCCAGCGGCAACGGCGGCTCGGGCTTGGCGGCGCGGACGCGGACCGACGCGCAGCCGTAACGCTCCATCAGGCGCTGGCCGATCACCTGGGCGAGGCGCTCGAGGGTGCGGTAGCTGCGCTCGGTGGCCGCGAGGGCGACGATGTCGCAGACCTCGCCGTAGTCGACGGTGTCCTCGATCCGGTCGGTCAACACGGCGTCGCAGTCGGGAACGTCGAAGGAGACGTCGAACTCGAGCCGCTGGCCCACCTCCTGCTCGGAATCGCTGACCCCGTGATGGGTGTAGATCGAGAGCCCGCGCAGCTCGACCTCGACGTTCGACTCCAGCCCGTTGTCGTGCGACTCCATGGGAGGAACCTATCCAAGCACCGCTTCGGCGACCCGGACCGCCTGCCCCATCTCGGCCACGTCGTGGACCCGCAGCACGTCGGCGCCCTCGGCCGCGGCGAGAACCGACGAAGCGATCGTTCCACCGAGCCGGTCCTCGACCCCCGACCCGTCGATCCCCCCGATGAAGCTCTTGCGAGAGGTCCCGATCACCAGCGGCCGCCCCAGCCCCCGCAGCTCCCCCAAACGCCTAAGCAATTCCAGATTGTGCTCCAGCGTCTTCCCAAACCCGATCCCCGGGTCAAGCCAGATCCTCTCCTCGTCGACGCCCTGCGACACAGCGAACTCCAGCCGCTCAGCGAGAAAGGCCTTGACGTCGTCGACGACGTCCTCGTAGCGCGGGTCGTCCTGCATCGTTCGCGGGCTCCCCGGCATGTGCATCAGCACGACGCCGACCCCCCGCTCGGCGCACAGCGAAGCCATCTCAGGATCCCCCTGCAATGCCGTCACGTCGTTGACGATCGATGCCCCCACATCGATCGCCGCCGCAGCCACAGCCGCCTTCGAAGTATCGATCGAGACCGTCGCCCCGCTCGCCAGCCCCTCCACGACCGGCAAGACCCTCCGCAGCTCCTCCCCAGCATCGACCGGCTCCGCACCAGGCCTCGTCGATTCCCCCCCGACGTCCAAGACGTCGGCTCCGTCCCGCACAAGCTCTTCACCATGCGCGATCGCAGCTCCCGCATCGAGGTACCGCCCCCCATCCGAGAACGAGTCGGGAGTCACGTTGACGATGCCCATTAGCTTCGGCTTCATGG
>DASUIY010000051.1:0-3591 GCA_036279555.1 Solirubrobacterales bacterium
CACTCCAGCGAGGCTCCTGCCGAGCGTTTTGGGGAGGGGGACCCGTCGCCCCTCTAGGCTTCGATCGTGGACTCACTCGACCGCAAGCGAGTCGCGGCGCTGACCGAGGCCCAGCAGGAGGCCTTCCGCAACCGCACCGGCCAATCCGCCAAGACGTTCGAGCGCGCGGTCAAGGTAATGCCGAACGGCGTCCCCTCATCCTTCCAGTCCAACGACCCGTGGCCGGTCTACGTCGAGCGCGGCAGGGGCAGCCGGGTCTGGGACGTCGACGGGAACGAGTACGCCGACTTCCACAACGGCTTCGGCGTGATGTGCATCGGCCACGCCAACCCGACCGTCGGCGCCGCGGTCAAGGCCCGGATCGACGAAGGCACGCACTTCGCCGCCCCCACCGACGGCTCGATCGCCGTCGCCGAGGAGCTCGCCCGCCGCTTCGGCCTGCCGCAGTGGCGCTTCAACAACTCCGGCACCGAGGCGACGATGGACGCCGTCCACCTCGCCCGCGGCGCCACGGGCCGCGACACGATCCTCAAGATCGAGGGGTCCTACCACGGCCATCACGACGCGGTGATGGTCTCCGTCTACCCGCCGCTGGAGGCGCTCGGGGCCCGCGACGACCCGGTCAGCGTCCCCTACGGCGGTGGCATCCCTGATGCGGTGCGCGAGCTGACCCGGGCAGTGCCCTTCAACGACGCCGACGCCCTGCAGAGCGTGCTGGAGAAGATCGGCGAGCAGGTGGCGGGGCTGATCATGGAGCCGGCGATGATGAACATCAACATCATCCCGCCGCGCGAGGGCTACCTGGAGCGGGTGCGCGAGCTGACCGCCGAGCACGGCGTGAAGCTGATCTTCGACGAGGTGAAGACCGGGGCGACGATCTCGCCCGGCGGCGCCACTGCCCGCTTCGGCGTCGTCCCCGACATGATCACCCTCGCCAAGGCCAGCTGCGGCGGCTATCCGGGCGGCGCGATCGGGATGAGCGAGGAGCTGGCGGCGGTCGTCGCCGACGGCACGGTCAAGCAGTACGGCACCTTCAACGGCAACCCGCTGGTGATGGCAGCCGCCGAGGCGACCCTGACCGAGGTCCTCACCGACGACGTCTACGAGCGCTTCGAGGCGACCAACCGGCGCCTGCTCGACGGCTGCCAGCAGATCGTCGACGGCTACGACCTCCCCGCATACACCGAGGGCATGGGCGCCAAGGGCTGTGTGATCTTCTCGCCGACCCGGATGCACGAGTACCGCGACTACCTCAGCGACGTCGACGAAGAGCTCTCGACCCTGGCCTGGCTCTACCACATGAACCACGGCATCTTCATGACTCCCGGTGTCGAGGAGGAGTGGACGCTCTCGATCGCCCACACCGATGAGGACCTGCAGCGCTACCTCGACGCCTTCGAGGCGTTCGCCCGCGACGTAACCACATAAACCACTGCCGACGGGCCTGAAACGTCCCAAATAATGGACGTTACAGGCCCGTCGGCGGGCAGTTAGAGCGCCTCGGCGACGTCCACCGGGCGCCCCAGGTGGTAGCCCTGGGCCATGTCGACGCCGTACTCGCGCAGCATCTCGGCGGTGACGTCGTCCTGGACGTACTCGGCGATCGTGGTCTTGCCGAGGCCGCGGGCGATATGGACGATCGCCTGCACGGTGAGCTGGTCGGCGTCGCTGTTGGGCATGTCGCGGATGAACGAGCCGTCGATCTTGATCAGGTCGAAGGGGATCTGCTTCAGGTAGTGGAAGGGCCCGAAGCCGGCGCCGTAGTCGTCGATCGCCACCTGGCAGCCGAACTCCGTCAGGCGATCGGCGAAGCCTCCCGCCGCTTCGTAGTCGTGGACGCGCGCCGTCTCGGTGATCTCGAAGGTGCAGCGAGCCGGGTCGGCTTCGCCCTCGTCGAGGCGCCGTTCGATGAATTCGAGCACCGAGAGATCCGCGACCGAGGCACCGGAGAGGTTGACGTGCAGGGAAACCGGGTCTCCATTGCGCTGGCGTCCCGCGAGCAGCTCGAGAGCCTGGGCGACGACCCAGCGGTCGAGCTCCTGGACCATGCCGGAACGCTCCGCCGCCTCGATGAAGGCGGCTGCCGGGAGCAACTCGCCGTTCTCGCCGGTCATC
Organism: Solirubrobacterales bacterium; assembly: GCA_036279555.1. GTDB lineage: Bacteria > Actinomycetota > Thermoleophilia > Solirubrobacterales > 70-9 > VRUE01. Next base: position 2,116 of record DASUIY010000051.1, read on the forward strand.
CGCAGGAGCAGCTCGTAGCGCTCGATCCCCCCGGACGAGAGGCTGCGGATCGGCTGGGTGTGAAGGCTGAGGCGATCGTGAGTCAGCGCGTCGCGGATCCGCGCGCTCGTGGTCTGCCGGCGCTCCTGCCTGCGTTTCTTGGGTTCTCCGGGGTCCTGGAAGAGGACGATCTGGTTGCGGCCCTCTTCCTTGGCCCAGTACATCGCCTGGTCCGCCGCGACCAGCACCCCCTCGGCTCCGACCTCGCGCTCGCCGCCGAACATCGTTATCCCGACGCTGATCGTCGCGCTCGGAGCGTCGGGGGTGGGCGCGGTGCTCTCGGCGACCTGCGCTCGCAGGTCCTCGCCGAGCTGCAGGGCGCCGGCGGTGTCGGTCTGGGGCATCAGCACCGCGAACTCGTCTCCGGAGAGGCGGGCGACGATGTCGGTGGTCCGCACCCGTTCCCGCATCAGGCCGGCGATGCGGCGGATCAGGACGTCGCCTGCATGGTGGCCGAAGGAGTCGTTGACCGCCTTGAGGTCGTCGATGTCGATGATCATCACCGCGCCCTGCCCCCCGTAGCGGGCCGCGAAGGACACGTACTGATCGAGCTCGGAGCGGAAGCGACGGCGGTCGAGCAGGCCGGTGAGCGCATCGTGGTCGGCGATGTAGCGGAGCTGCGCCTCGGTCTTCTGGGCCCTGGCAAGGGCTTCGTCTACGACCAAGCGGTCCTCGGGATCGAGCTTTTCCAGTATCGCCTCGACCTCTGAATTGCCCTGGGCTGGGAGCGCGTCTCCGGTCACTCACTGAAGGTAGAACTTTCGGGGCCCGATCGGACCGCGGGCCACGCATGACTGCAGGGAATCCGTTCAAGTATCGGCTACTCCTCGCCGCCAATAGTGGGGGTCAGGCGTCCGCGGGTAGTGTGAACGCCATGGCCAACCGCTTGGCGCAGGAGACCAGCCCGTACCTCTTGCAGCACCGCGACAACCCGGTCGACTGGTACCCGTGGGGCGAGGAGGCACTGGCCCGCGCCCGCGACGAGGACCGCCCGATACTGCTCTCCGTCGGCTACTCGGCCTGTCACTGGTGCCACGTGATGGAGCGCGAGTCCTTCGAGGACGCCGAGACCGCCGCCTACATGAACGAGCACTTCGTCAACGTCAAGGTCGACCGCGAGGAGCGACCCGACATCGACGCTATTTACATCGAGGCAGCCCAGGCGATCAGCGGTCAGGGCGGCTGGCCGATGACGGTCTTCCTCGACCCCGAGGGCGTGCCCTTCTACGGCGGCACCTACTTCCCACCCGACGAGGGCCGGGGAATGCCGAGCTTCCGCATGGTGATGGAAGCCGTCGCCGACGCCTTCGAGCGCAGGCGCGAGGAGATCGGCGAGCGGGCTCCCGAGATGCGGGCCCGGCTCGGCGCGATCGGGCAGATCGAGCCGGCGGCCCAGCCCCCGGAGGCAGCGGCACTGGAGGGGGCCGTCGCCCGCCT
>DASUIY010000052.1:0-3762 GCA_036279555.1 Solirubrobacterales bacterium
CCAGTGCAAATTCAACGGCGGCTCGGCCGAAGCTTGCAACGGCTCCAAACCCAACGGCACGACGGTCGAAATCATCGCCACGGCCAACGCCGGCTCTGAATTCGCCGGCTTCAGCGGCGGCACCGGCTCGGCGTCTGCCTGTTCGACGTCTCCGTGCAGCTTCACGCTGAACGCCAACAGCTCGGTGACGGCGACGTTCACGCTGATCCCGCGCACGCTGACGGTGACCAAAGCCGGCACGGGCACAGGCACGATCCAGTGCAAATTCAACGGCGGCTCGGCGGGCGCCTGCACCAGCCCGCAGCCGAACGGCACCACGGTCGAAATCATCGCCACCGCCAGCGCGGGCTCGACCTTCGCCGGCTTCAGCGGCGGCACCGGCTCGGCCTCGAGCTGCTCGACCTCGCCCTGCTCGTTCACGATCACGGCGAACAGCTCGGTGACGGCGACGTTCACGCTGATCCCGCGCACGCTGACGGTCAACACCGCCGGCACGGGTGCCGGCACCGTCCAGTGCAAATTCAACGGCGGCTCGGCCGGGGCCTGCACCAGCCCGCAGCCGAACGGCACGACGGTCGAAATCATCGCCACGGCCAATGCCGGCTCGACCTTCGCCGGCTTCAGCGGCGGCACCGGCTCGGCCTCGAGCTGCTCGACCTCGCCATGCTCGTTCACGATCACGGCCAACAGCGCGGTGACGGCGACGTTCAACCTGACCCCCGTCACCGAAGAATTCGCCCTGACGATCGTCAAAGCGGGTAGCGGCTCGGGCTCGGTCACCTGCGACGGTGGCGCCTGCGCGGCGAAATACGCCAAAGGCACCAAAGTCGCCCTCGCCGCCTCGGCGGCCTCGGGCTCCACCTTCTCCGGCTGGTCGGGAGGGGGCTGCTCCGGGACGGGCGGCTGCACGGTGACGGTCGAAGGCGACACCACGGTGACGGCCACCTTCACGGCTGACTCGCCGCCCCCGCCAACCGAAGGCAAAGTCAAAGTTGCCGGCTCGGCTCCTGTCAAGAGCGGCAAGGCGATCCTCAAGCTCACCTGCACAGGCGGCCCCTGCAAAGGGACGCTGAAGCTGAAAGCCAAAGTCAAGCAGGGCAAAAAGATCAAGAACCTCGTCATCGGCAAGGGCTCCTTCAGCCTCGCCGAGGGCGCGACGGCGACGCTCAAGGTCAAGCTCTCGGGCCCGGCCAAGCAGGAACTGGCCAAGGGCAAGACGCTGAAGGCAAGCGTCTCCGGCACCGGCGTGACGAGCTCGAAAGTCAAGCTCAAGCCGCCGAAGAAAAAATAGGGTGAGGCAGGGGCTTAGGGCCTATCCCGCTGGGCGACAACGGAATAGGCCCTAGACTCGCGCCCCATGCCGGCCTCACGCAGTTACGACCGGGCACCGGCCGACATTCGGCCGGTGTCCATCGATCCGGGATACGTCGAGACCGCCGATGGCTCGGCACTCATCTCTCTGGGCAGGACCAGGGTGATCTGCACCGCCTCCGTCGACGCCTCCGTGCCGCGCTGGATGCAGGGGCGGGGCAAAGGCTGGGTGACGGCGGAGTACGCGATGCTGCCGGCGTCCACCGGCGATCGCAAGACACGCGACGTCGTCAAGGGCAAGCAGGACGGCCGCGGGGTCGAGATCCAGCGCCTGATCGGGCGCTCGCTGCGCGTGGTCGTCGACTTCAAGGCGCTCGGCGAACGCAGCGTCTACGTCGATTGCGACGTCCTCCAGGCCGACGGGGGGACCCGCTGCGCGGCGATCACGGGTGGCTACGTAGCCCTGCGCCTGGCCCTTCAGAAGCTGCTCGACGCCGGCGAGATCGAGGCCATCCCGCTCACCGGCTCGATCGCCGCGGTCAGCGTAGGCATGGTCGACGGGCGGGCGCTGTGCGACCTGGACTACGGCGAGGACTCCAACGCCGAGGTCGACGCCAACGTCGTGATGACCGGCGACGGGGGCCTGGTCGAGGTGCAGGCGACGGCGGAGCGGACGCCGCTTTCCCGCGCCTCCCTGGACGAGCTGCTCGGGCTTGCAGAGATGGGGATCTCGCGATTGCGGCAGGTGCAGGAGAGGGCTGTCGGCGACGGGTAGCCCGTTTGATCTTCGCGACGGCCAACAAGCACAAGCTGCGCGAGATGCGGGAACTGCTTCCAGGCCTCGAGCTGGAGGCGCTGCCGGAGGACGTCGAGCTGCCGCCCGAGGAGGGCGACTCGTTCGCGGAGATCGCGCTGGAAAAGGCGCGCGCGGCCCATGCCGCCACCGGCAAGGCCGCGATCGGCGACGACTCGGGCATCGAGGCGGCCGGCCTCGGCGGCCGGCCCGGGATCCACTCGGCCCGCTACGGCGGACTGGGGGCGAGCGACGAGGAGAACCTAGCGAAGCTGCTGCGCGAGGTGGCGGAGGCCGGCGATGACCGGCGTGCTGCCTACCACTGTGCCCTGGCGCTCGTCGACGAGGGCGGTGCCGAGCACGTCTTCGAGGGCCGCTGCGAGGGCCGTCTGATCGAGATGCCGCGGGGGGACGGGGGATTCGGCTACGACCCGGCATTCGTTCCCGAGGCAACCGGCCCCACGGACGATCGCACGATGTCGGAGCTGAGCCAGGCCGCGAAGAACGAGGTCAGCCATCGTGGCGCCGCCGCGCGGTTGCTGGCCGGCCATCTCGCGGCCGGCGGGGTGGCGCCGGGCGGGCGATGATCCGCACCAAGAGCGGCGCCGCGGCGCTCTCGATCGCCTCCAACGCACTGCTGATCGCGATCAAGCTGGCCGCGGCGGCGATCACCGGCTCGATCGCGATCCTCACCGAGGCGGTCCACTCGCTGATCGACCTGGTCGCCTCCGTCATCGCCTTCGTCTCGGTGCGCAAGGCGGACGAGCCGGCCGACGCCGACCATCCCTACGGCCACGAGAAGGTCGAGAGCCTCGCCGCGACGATCGAGGGCCTGCTGATCCTGGTCGGGGCCGGGATCATCGTCTTCGAGGCGACGCACCGGCTGGTCGTCGGTGCCGAGGTCGAGACGATCAGCGTGGGGATCGCGGTGATGGGCTTCTCCGTGGTGGCCAACCTAGCCGTCTCGACGGTTCTCTCACGGCAGGCGAAGGCCCACGACTCTCCGGCGCTGGAAGGCGACGCGGCGCACCTGCGCACCGATGCGATGACCTCGGCCGGCGTGCTGGTGGGCCTCGCCGTGGTCGAGCTGACCGGGAACGCCGCCTTCGACTCGATCACGGCGCTCGTCGTGGCGGCGGCGATCGTGGTCGCCGGCATCCGCATCGTTCGCCGCTCCTCAGGCGTGCTCGTCGACGAAACGCTCCCCGGCGAGGAGATGGACCGGATCGAGGCCGCGATAGCGGCCGCCCGAACCGGCGAGGTGGCCGGCTACCACAAGCTGCGCGCCCGCCGCGCCGGCGCCCGCCGCTACATCGACCTCCACGTCCAGTACCGCTCCGGGACCAGCCTCGAGCGCGCCCACGAGCTCTCCCACGCCCTGCGCGACGCGATAGAGGCAACGATCCCGCGGGCCGAGGTGATGATCCATGCAGAGCCGGAGACGTCGGTCCGGGATCCGAAGCGGGCTCGGTCCGGGCCGTTTCGGGCGGGGTAGGGCCCTGCGGGGGCCCCTGCCAAAACGCTCGGCGGGAGCCTCGCTGGAGTGTTTGGGCAGGGGCCCCCGCAGGGCCCGCGCGGCACGGAAAGGCTCCAGACGCAGAAAAGGGCCCCAGACTGCGAAAACGGCTTCAGGGTCCCCAAGCTTTTAAAAAAGAGCT
>DASUIY010000053.1:0-3011 GCA_036279555.1 Solirubrobacterales bacterium
GGCGATGCAAAAGAGCGAGGGCGGCGCGATGAGGGCGGAAGCCTCGATGACCGCAAAAGGCACCCGCGTCAAGGTGGTCAGCTCCGACTACGGCCGCGTGATCGCAGACGGCAAGGGCGAGGCGTTCTACCTCTTCGACAAGGAGGGCTCCAAGAAACCGCGCTGCTACGGCGCCTGCGCCAGCGTCTGGCCGCCGGTGCTTACCAAAGGTAAGCCGGTAGCCGGAAGCGAGGCCAAGCAGAGCCTACTGGGGACGACCAAGCGGGCCAACGGAAAGCTCCAGGTGACCTATGCCGGCCACCCGCTCTACTACTACGCCGACGACTCCCCCGGCACGATCCTCTGCCACGACGTCGCGGAGTTCGGCGGCCTCTGGCTGGTGGTCAAACCGGACGGTCAGGCCGCCTGAACCCGTAAGGGGTCAAAGGGCTCCGATCCAGTGGCCGAGGGCAATCGCCGCGTAGCCGGCGATGAGCGAGAGGCCGACGTTGAGCCATACGAGGCGGGTGTGACCGGCCTCGCTGAGTCGGTGGGAGTCGAGCATCAGGGTCGAGAACGTTGTGAAGGACCCGATGCCACCGCCGGCCACGACGATCAGCGCCTCGCCGCTGAGCGCCGCTCCCGCCACCAGGCCGAGCGCGAAGGCGCCCGCGAGGTTGATCGCGAGGATTCCCAGCGGGAAAGGGTGGTCGCTGCGACTCGCGATGGTCGCGTCGATCAGGAAGCGGGCGGTGGCCGCACCTCCTCCCAGCAATCCGACCAAGGCCCAGGTCGCCACGCTCATCCCGCCGTCTCCCAAACACGCGGCCGCCGCTCGGCCGCGATGCCCAGGCGGATACAGAGATAACCCACGATGAAGGTGGCCGCGACGTAGCCAGCGGCGAGCGGCAGGTAGCCGGCGTCGACCATCTCGAACAGCTCCAGCTGCAGCGTGGAGAAAGTGGTGAGCGTGCCGCAGATGCCGGTGGTCAGGAAGGGATGGGCGAAGCTGTCCTCCGGGTGATCGCGGAGTCGCGCGAAGAAGTACCCGAGGGCAAGCGCACCCGCCATGTTGACCGCGAAGGTCGCCCACGGCCATGCGCCCGGGCTGTGGGGAAGGGCCTCGGCGAGGCCGACACGCGCCAAGGCGCCGAGCACGCCGCCCACATAGATCGCCGCCAGTTGGCGAAGGTCGAACTGGGATCTCATCGCACGGGCCTCCTATCAGCGTCGCTGGACGTGGATAGAGGCCATCAGCGGCCCGCAGCCGCGGTTATGAGGGAGCGAGCCTCATCGCTCGAAGGAAAGCCTAGCCGACAGCAGCGAGCGTGAGCGCTCGCTGCTCGGCCCAGATGGGCATCGGGGGGCCTTCTCCAGCTAAGCGCTACCCCAGCAGCTGGGCCTTCTTGGCCTCGAACTCCTCGTCGCTGAGTATCCCGTCGTCTCGAAGCTTCGCGAACTTCGCAAGCTCATCGGCGGTCGAAGGCGCCGTAGCGCCTTCCGCGCCCCGGGCGCGCCGGCGCTCCGCGTCACGGACGACGGTCTCGAAGGTCGTGATGAACTGCTCACGGGAATCGGGCTCGAGTCCGTTCAGCCTGAATCCGTAGACGGGTTCCTTATTTGGCTCCACCGTGACAGCCAGAATCGGTATCGCCCACCGACGCGCCATCCCCCATCCGCTCATGCTGATCTGGTGCAGCGGAATCTCGATCCGACCCGTACTGCCGGTGATACCACCGCCACCGTTACCCAGATACAAAAGCCGCTCAGAAGTCAGCACCAGCGTCCCCCGCCCAAACGGACCGTCGTATTCGTCTTGGTTGCGCCCGCTCACAGGCAGCACGGCGTGGAACTGCTCATCGGCAGGAACCGCCGCGAGTTCGTCCTCCCAGCCGTCGCATAGAGCTAGGAACGCCTTCAAGTCATCCGGGCTCAGCTTCTCAGCGCAGCTACGGAGATCCTCGCGCAGCCGCCCTATGTCGACCGGTGAAGCGGTTGCGTTGAACACGGCATCCCTCAGAAATCCCATGCCGGAACTATATGCGCTGCTTTCTGGGCCTTGCAGGTACGTCCAGCCCGGGCGCTATCACCTCGAGCTGCTCCGGGGTGTTCGCACTTGCTCCAGCGCTATACGCTCGGGTGAACCCTCAATCGAAGGCGAGGTTTCCTGTGGCCTGTGCATGTGTCAAAGCTGGTGGGCCCCAGTGCGCGTGGTGCAAGGAGGCGGAAGCAATGGGAAAGCCCCCGTCGGGACACAACTGTCAGTGGGGCAGCTGCTCGTAGGGCAGGGGCTGGTCGCTAGTCACCGGCCTTCGTGATTTGGGCGTGGCGCCCATCCGCCGCCGGAGTATCGAGTTCCTTGATCTTGTTCGCCGCCCGCGACATGTAGGTCCCCATGGTCGGCCCCTGCGCGGTCATGAATAGCTGGAGGCAGCCCCCCTGCTTCCACGAGTCCAGCCAGATGCGGCATTCCGCGCCCTGCCCGGCGGATGACGGTTGGACCTCGAACATCACGACCGAGCCGATCGCCGCGCGATCCTGAGCGCTGGCCGTATCGGACATCGCCGTGAGGATCTTGTTCTTCTTCCCCGCGTAGATCGCCTCCACACCGTTCTCAACCGTTTTCAGGTCCCAGCCGGCATTGACACCCGCTGATGCACGAGTCGAGAAGGCCGCCTTGAAAGCCGCCGCACAGTCCTCCGGACTGAGGGTCGCGGTCTCGATTATCCAGGTCTTCCTATGATCAGTCAGCCCCATATGCCCCTCCCCCGGAAGCCTCGGATCGCACATCATAGTCTTGGCGGAGCCTTTCTGGTCATCGTCATTCGTGCTTACCGCCGATTGCGGCAACGCGTGGACGTCCCTCCCCTGTGCCTTTTCTCAACCTCATGCTCAGCACACGTCGAGGGGGTGGCCCGAACCGACGGGCTGCTTGCGGCACTGCGTGCGATGCGGGCCCGGCTCGCAGCGTGTCGGCCCGGCTATCGAATCGTCCACGATGGGACCGTGTGGTGGGTGGAGTGCATCGATGG
>DASUIY010000054.1:0-4296 GCA_036279555.1 Solirubrobacterales bacterium
TTCTACGAGCACTTCTCCAGCAAGGACGAGTGCTTCGTCGCCGCCTACGACACGGTGATGGCAGAGCTGATCGAGCGCGTCTCGGATGGCTTCGAGGGGGCTGAAGACTGGCCCCACGCCGTCCGCGCCGGGATCGCGGCGATGCTCGCCTTCCTCGCCACCGAGCCGCACCTCGCCCGCCTCTGCATGGTCGAGGCGCTGGTCGCCGGCCCGGTCGTGGTCGAGCGCTACGACGCCGCGATCAAAAGCTTCGTCCCCTACTTCCAGAGCGGCCGCGAGGGCCGCCCACCCGAGGTTCTCGCCCGCCTCTCGCCGACCACCGAGGAGGCACTGGTGGGGGGGATGGTCTCGCTGATCTCCCGCCGGATCATCGCCGGCAAGACGGAGGAGCTCGAGGAGCTCCTTCCCGACTTGGTCGAGTTCACCCTCACGCCCTACCTGGGCAGCGAGGAAGCGGCCAAGATCGCCCACGAGAAGGACTGAGCGGTCCGTGCGCGTTTCGGGCGCGTCAGAATTTTCTCTTCGGTGACGATTCGCGCACCACGCGTGCGGAACCTCCTGCGACAATACGTTCCGTGTTCTACCTCCGCAAAACCTCCCTGCGCGAGCTGATCCGCTCACAGCACGAGGAGTTCATGCTTTACCAGGCGAAGCGGGACGAGGAGTTCCGGCGGCGCGACGAGAAGATGAAGGTTGAGTCCCAGCGCCGGGACGAGGAGATGCGGGAGGAGTTCAATCGCCGGGACGAGGAGATGAAAGCGGAGTCCCAGCGCCGGGATGAGAAGATGAAAGCGGAGTCCCAGCGCCGGGATGAGAAGATGCGCGAGGAGTTCAGGCGACGGGACGAGGATATGCGGGAGTTCAACCGCGAGATCCTCCTGCGCAACGAGAAGGTCTACACGGCCTTGATAGCCCAGATCGAAGAGGGCCGGAAGCAGCTGGCGGAAGGGACCAAGCAGATCCAGGCGAACACGCGGGCGGTTCTGAGCGTGCTCGACCGCCTCGACGAGGCGGCTTGACTTCGTCGGCACCTTGCTTCGACCGTCGCTGAGTCGGCCGCCCGGGTCGAGCCGAGCCCAGCCTCTCGCTAGGGTGACGAAACCGATGAGCCGAGCGACGAAATCGAAGGGGGCGGCGACCGTGGAGAACGAGGACCGGACCCGCTGGCTCGCGCTCTACGTCCTCTGCGCGGGGATGCTGATGATCGTCCTCGACGTGACCATCGTCAACGTCGCCCTGCCGACGATCCAGGACAGCCTCGGCTTCTCCCAGAGCGGCCTCGCCTGGGTCGTCAACGCCTACCTGATCCCCTTCGGCGGCCTGCTGCTACTGGCGGGACGGCTCGGCGACCTGCTCGGGCAGCGGCGCATGTTCCTGATTGGCCTCGGCGTGTTCACCGCGGCCTCGCTGCTCTGCGCCGCCGCCGAGAACCAGGCGATGCTGATCGGCGGCCGCTTCTTCGCCGGCGTCGGCGGGGCGATCGCCTCGGCCGTGATCCTCGGCATGATCGTGACCCTGTTCCCCGAGCCGCGCGAGCAGGCGAAAGCGATCGGCGTCTACGGCTTCGTCGCCTCGGCCGGCGGCTCGATCGGGCTGCTCCTCGGCGGCGCCCTCACCCAGGCGATCAGCTGGCACTGGATCTTCATCATCAACCTGCCGATCGGGATCGCCACCGCCTACGGCGCGCTGCGCCTGGTCGAGGGGAGGCCCGGGATCGGGTTCAAGGCCGGCGCCGACATCCCCGGCGCGGCGCTGATCACCAGCTCGCTGATGCTCGGCGTCTACACCATCCTCGGCATCAGCGAGCACGGCTGGGGCTCGACCCAGACGCTCGTGCTGAGCGCGATCTCATTCGTCCTCGGTGCCGCCTTCGTCATCCGCCAGGCGCGGATCGAGAACCCACTCATGCCGCTGCGGCTCTTCCGCTCGCGCAACGTCGCCGGGGCCAACACGATCCAGGCGCTGCTCGTCGCCGGCATGTTCGGGATGTTCTTCCTCGGCGCCCTCTACCTGCAGCGGATCCTCGGCTACGACGCGCTCGAGGTCGGGCTCGCCTTCCTGCCGGCGACGATCGTGATGGGCACCCTCTCGCTCGGCTTCTCGGAAAAGCTGATCATGCGCTTCGGCCCGAAGACGACGCTGATCCCCGGCGTGATCATGGTCGGCATCGGCCTGCTGCTCTTCGCCCGCACACCGGTCGAGGGCGACTACCTGGCCGACCTCCTGGCGCCGATGCTGCTGGTCGGGCTCGGCGTCGGCACCGCCTTCCCCGCGCTGATGACCCTGGCAATGTCTGGCGCGACGCCGGAGGACTCGGGCCTCGCCTCCGGCCTGGTCAACACCAGCATGCAGGTGGGCGGCGCGATCGGCCTGGCCGTGCTGGCGACGCTGGCGACCGAGCGCACCGACAGCCAGCTCGCCGAGGGCGCCGGGCAGCTCGCCGCGCTCAACTCCGGTTACCACCTCGCCTACGTCGTCGGCGCGATCCTGGTCGCGATCGCCACCGTGATCGCGGCGACGGTGCTGAAGCCGGTGCCGATGCCATCGCCCGAGGAGATGGGGGCGGCGCAGACCGAGCGACCGGACGAGCGCGAGCCCGCCTACTCCGAGGCCTGAGCCAGCCGCCGCTCGATGTAGCGGCGCTCGACCGGGTTGGCGGTCAGCTTGAGGGCGAGGCGGTAGGACTCGGCCGCCTCGCCAAGCCGGCCGAGCCGGCGCAGCAGGTCGGCGCGGGCGGCGTGCAATGGCTGGTAGCCGTCGAGGCCCTCGATCGCATCGACCAGCTCCAGGCCCCGCTCCGGCCCCTCGCTCATCGCCACGGCGACGGCGCGGTTGAGTTCGATCACGGGGCTCGGCGCGATCTCCATGTGCCAGGCGTAGAGGCGGGCGATCCGCGCCCAGTCGGTCTCCGCCGCGCCGGCCGCTTCGGCGTGCACAGCCGCTATCCGGGCCTGGAGCGTGTACGGCCCGCCGGGCCCGGCCGCTCCCGCCTCGCGCGAGAGCTCCGTGCCCTCCTCGATCCGCTCCCGGTTCCAGAGCGAGCGGTCCTGGTCCTCTAGCAGGACCGCTTCGCCGCGCTCGTCAACCCGCGCCTCCCGCCGCGCGTCGGTGAGCAGCATCAGCGCCAGCAGGCCCCGCGCCTCGGGCTCGCGTGGCAGCATCGCGACCAGGACGCGGGCGAGGCGGATCGCCTCCTCGCTCAGCTCGACACGGACCAGCTCCTCGCTGCTCGACGCCAGGTAGCCCTCGTTGAAGACCAGGTAGAGGGTCGCCAGCACGGCGGGCAGCCGCTCCGGCATCTGCTCGGCCCCGGGCACCTCGTAGGGGATCTTGTTGGCGGCGATCTTGCGCTTGGCGCGGACCAGCCGCTGCGCCATCGCGCTCTCGCCGGTGAGGAAGGCGCGGGCGATCTCGGCCGTGGTGAGACCGCCGAGGCTGCGCAGGGTGAGCGCGACCCGCGACTCGATCGCCAGGGCGGGGTGGCAGCAGGTGAAGATCAGGCGCAGCCGGTCGTCTTCGATCTCTCCGGCCCGCTCGGCCGGACCTCGCTCGCGCTCGGCGTGGAGCGCTTCCAACCGCCCCAGCGCCGCCACCTTGTCGCGCAGGACGCCAGCGCGGCGCAGGCGGTCGATCGCCCGGTTGCGGGCGACCTGGGTGATCCAGGCGCCGGGATTGTCGGGGACACCCTCGGCCGGCCAGCGCTCGAGGGCGACGACGAAGGCCTCCTGCACGACCTCTTCGGCGAGGTCGAAGTCACCGGTGACGCGGATCAGCGTCGCGACCGCGCGCCCCGACTCGTGCCGGAAGGTTCGGTCGACGACGCTGTCGCGGGCCACGGTTACGAGCGCTCCGCCTTTTCCAGCAGTTCCTTGCCGTCCTTGACCATCGGCCGGATTTCGACGTGGCCGCTCTTCAGCGGAACTTTCTTCGCCCAGGCCAGGGCGTCGTCGAGGCTCTCCACCTCGATGATCCAGAAGCCCGCCAGCTGCTCCTTGGTCTCGGCGAAAGGGCCGTCGGTTACGAGGGGCTCGCCCTCGCCGTAGTGCACGGTCGTGCCGGTGGCGCGCTCCTGCAGGCCGGCGCCGGTGACCATGGCGCCGGCCTCGGTCAGCTCGGCGTTGAACTGCCCCATCTCGGAGAGGTTCCGCTTCACCTCCTCGGGGGTGACGTCCTCCCAGCTGCGCTCCTCGCTGATCAGGGCAAGCATGAATTGCATCGTGGTCCTCCTGTCTCGTGAGCAGCGCCAGCCGCCGCTCTCACCCTAACGACGAACGGGACCTGCTCAGATCGACACCG
>DASUIY010000055.1:0-15172 GCA_036279555.1 Solirubrobacterales bacterium
CGCGAGAGCGGGAAGTCGTAGCCGTCCTCGATATGGCCGGGCGCCTTCCCCGGGTCGACCTCGACGGTCATGTCGTTGAGGTTGGTTTTCGGCCGCAGCAGCAGGGTCGCGTCGGGGTGGATCAGCTCCATGTACTGGGGCTCGATGTCCATGCCTACGACGGCGTGGCCGTCTTCGAGCTCGACCGAGGCGACCTTGCCGATCTGGATCCCGGCGATGACCACGGCCTGGCCCTGGCCCGGCGTCACCGCCTGGGCGGTGGTGAACTCTCCCGTGACGTGGGCGAAGTCTTCGCCGACGGCGGGGATCCAGGAGGGCAGCGAGGCTTTCTGCTGGGTGAAGATCCAGAGCGTCATCACGATCGCCGCCGCGGCGAGGACGGCGATCGCGATCGTGTCCTTGCTGCGCCCGCGGGCCTGGCGGGAAAGAGATGAGCGGAAGCGCGACCAGCGGCTCATGGATTCACCGCCGCCGGCGACGGGGTGCCGACCTGGCCGAGCGGGCCGTTGAGGTCGGGGACGGGGTTGGAGTCGCAGCGCACGTCGGGCTTCTTCGGCGGCCTCGCCGCCAGCTGGGGCTGGGTGCCGGCGGGCGCTGCGATCGTGCGGGTGAAGAGCTGCTTGTCGGTGGTCAGGTTCCCGGTGGGGTTCGGGGTTTCGGCGAGCACGTCGCCGCCGCCGGGCTGGATGCGCACGAAGGGGCCGTTGCCGTCGAAGGTCTGGCCCCAGCCGGAGAAATTGGTCAGCGTGTAGAGGAACTCGCGGTAGTTGGGCCCGCCGGTGCTGAACTGGCCGCCGATCGTCTGGTTGAAGGTCGGGACCATGACCCCGGTCGTGCAGAGGCTGATCCGGTTGAGCTGGGGCAGCGCGATCGCCTTGCCGGCCTGGGCCGCGCCGGCGAAGCCGGGGGTGGCTTCGGCGAGGAGCTTGGCGGTGCCGCCGCCCTCCTTGCCCGAGAGCAGCGGGCGGGCCTGCTTGATCCAGGGCTTCCCGGCGGCGATCCAGCCGGGCAGCTCTTCGACCGCCGGGGTTAGCTCGATCGCCCAGGCCCGCAGCGGGGGCAGGGTCTTGTTGAGGCTGACCAGCGAGCCGTGGAACTCGTCGAGGAAGGGGGCGAGGCGCTGGACCGTCGCGGTCAGGTTGGTCGACTGCGCCGCGAGGGCTCCGGTGAAGACGTCGAAGTTGACGATCAGCCCTTTGAGATCCTCCTCGTTGCGGGCGAGAGCGCCGAAGGCGCGGCCGGCGCCGGCGATGAGGCGGGAGAGATCGCGCGGCTGGGTGCCGAGCAGCGCATTGGTGACCTGGGCGCTGTAGCGGCCGGCGTCGCCGCCGTAGAGGAGGACGCCGTTGAGCGCCTCGGCGCCGCTCTTGCCCTGGACCTCGGGGAGCTGGGTCTCGTCTTCGGTCGCGTTCGGCTTCCGGGTCAGCGCCGTGCCATAGCTCTGCAGCAGCCGGCTGAGGTCAGCTCGCACGGGTGCCTGCAGGGCCGTCAGCACCTCGTCGATCTGGACCCAGGTGGAGGTGTGGCTGACCCCGATCGTGTCGCCGCTGGCCAGCTCCTTCGCGCTCGGGCTGCCGGGCGCGAGGTCGACGAAGAAGTTGCCCTCGAGGAAGATCCGCGGCCGGATCGAGGCGAAGGCGTCCTCGTGGATCGGGCGGCCCTTGCTTTCGACGGTGAAGGTGACCGTGGTCGCGTCGCCGTCGCGCTCGACCCCGATCACGCGGCCGACGTCGACTCCGGCGATCCGCACCGGCGAGTTGGTCGAGATGTTGACGCCGTTGGAGAAGGTCGCCTCGAGCTGATACCCGTAGCTGGTGAAGGGCACGTGGCCGGTGAAGGCCAGGTAGGGGCCGATCGTGAAGATGAGGATGAAGATGACCGCGATCAGGGCGTTGCTCGGCCGCCACTTGAAGCGGCTGTTCGTCGCCCCGGCTCTCGTGTCGCGCTCGGGCAGGCGTCCCATCAGCCTTCACCCAGCTGTTTCTTGGACTGGCCGGAGGTTTTGATGCCGTCGTTGCGTGGGGTGTTGCCGATCCTCGTCACACCCGCTTCGTAGCGCTCGTTGCCCGCCTCGCACTCCCTGGGCTGGCCGGGGGAGGCGGTATTCGGGTAGGGGTTGGAGTGGAGATGGTTGGCTTTCCCACCGCTGGAGACGAGGAACCGTTCATCCGCTGGTTCGGGGCTGTTGGCGGGGGCCGATGCGGCGCCCCCCTCTGAGTTCGGGCCGCTCGGCGCCTGGAAGGCGATCGCATTGATCCAGTTGCCCAGCGGATTACCCTCGCTGGAGGCGCTGGCTAGATTGCGGAAGGCGATCGTCAGGTAGTTGCAGGTGGTCTGGGCGGGGCCGATGAACCGGATCGCCGGGCCGAGCAGGTCGTTGGTGTCGATCAGCAGGTCGAGGCCGTTGAAGACGCCTGGGGATTCCTGGAAGGCGAGCAGGGCGTCGGCCGTCGGCGGCAGCTGGGCGTTCAGCTTCGGCGATTCGTTCAGCGCGGGGATGCCGGCGCGCAGCGCAGCGGCGATCGTCGGCGAGGTCTCGGCGAGCGCCGCCGCGCCCGGTTTGAGAGCGGCGAAGAAGCGCTCGGAGTCGCGGAGGAAGGGCCGCAGGGCCGGCAGGGTTTCGGTCGCCACGTCCAGCGTCTCCGGGCCCTTGGAGATCGTTTCCTGGATGTAGGGGCGTGAGACGCGGGCAAAGGCGGCGAAGGTGCGGTCCAGCGCGACGAACATGCTCGCCTGCTCGGCCGCCACCGGCGCCACCGTGGCCGCGAGGTTCTCCAGCGCCCGCCAGAAGCCGCCGAAGTTGGTGCTCGGGGCGACGAGGTTGGCCAGCGCCGGCTGGCCGCTTTCGACGGCTTCGCGCAGCACGGCGAAGAAGGCGTTGAGCTGGGGGCCGCGTCCGGCGAAGGCGTTTCCGAACCCGGCCAGGCCGCGCTGGATCGAGGCCCTGGTCTTCTCGTCGAACATGTCGAAGAACTGGTCGATGTCGACCGGTTCGGGGCGTGCCGCCGAGAGTGGGATCGTTTCTCCGGCGGCGAGACCGTCCCCGGAGTCGCCGGGGACGATCTGCAGGTACTTGAGGCCAAGCGGTGATTTGGGCCGGATGATCATCGTCGAGTTGGCCGGCAGCGGCTGCACGCTCTTGTCGAGGCTGAGGCTGAGCTCGGCGGCGACCCCGCCGTCCCCCGTCTGCACCGGAACCACCTTCTTGACGACGCCGACGCGAGCGCCGCCGATCCGCACCTCGTTGCCCTTTACCAGGGCATTGGCGTTGGGCACGCGGGCGGTGAGGTTGTAGGTGGAGACGAAGGGGAGGCCGTTGTTGGCGTTGTAGGCGAGGAAGACGGCGACGATCACGACAAGCACGGTCACCGCGCCGACGATCACCGGGCTGCTCGCCACCCCCTGTATGCCGCTGCGATTCCTCATCGGGCAGGCCGTCCTTCGCCTAGGTCAGGGCCGCCGGGAGCGAGGGGGGTCAAGGGGGCGAGGCTCGGCCCGAACGTGCCGGGGCGGGCGAGGGTCCCGCCGGCCCGGCTCGCTTCCGCTTCTTCGAGCAGGTCGACGAGGCCCGCGGCGCCGATCGACGAGATGCCGGCGTTGGTGCCGGTGAAGTCGGCCACGCAGCCGCTCTTGGGAGCGATTTCGTATTCGATGCAGTCGGCGAGCGTGACCGCGCTGCGCAGGAAATGCCCGTATTCGTCGAAGCCGTTGGTCGTCGCGGCGCCGTTGTAGATCAGGTCGACGAGGTTGCTCCAGCCGCCCGTTTCCCTGATGCTGCCGAAGAACCCGGCCAGCTTCGTGGTCGGGTTGGCACCCGACTTGGCGAGGTCGCGCGTCTTGCGCACGATCGGGTCGGCTTCGACCAGCGTCGGCCCGGCGGCTTCGCCGGTCGCCCCGAGCGACTTCAGCGCCACCGTCGAGGCGGCCGAGAAGGGCGTCAGCAGGCGCGTGGCTTCGGCGAAGGAGGGAGCTGCCTTGCCGAGGTCTACGAAGACGGGCGTTGCGGTGTCGGAGAAGCCCCCGAGGCTGCGCATCGTCGCGCGGAACTCGCGCAGGAAGGCGGGGAACTTGCGCAGTGAGGCTTCCAGGTCGGCCCCGCGTTCGGAGCTGGCCTCGGCGGCAGCGCCGGAGTTGGCGAAGAAGCCGGCGACGTGGGCGCGCTCGCGCGAGAGCGGCTCGAGGATCTGCTCGGAGTCGGCAGCCAGCTGGGTGAGGCGGTCGCGCTGCGCGTTGAGGGTGCCGATCAGGCGGTCGGCGTCGCGCAGGACCGGGTTGGCGCGCTTCACCGCTGCCTCGATGTCCTCCCCTCGCGAGGCCAGGCCCGCCCCGAGTTCGTTGAGGATCAGCCGGAAGCGCTGCGCGTAGGGCAGTTTGTTGATGTTGTTGATCAGGTCCGGGTCGACGCTGGTGCTGTTGTTCTCCAGCGGCAGCAGGTACTGGCCGGCCCCGGGCTGGTCGTCGCCGATCTCCTGCAGCGCGGGCGGGGGCGGAGTGCCCGGGGCACGCGGCAGCGTCGGCCGGCAGTCGACGAACTTCTCGCCGATCAGCGACTGGGGGCGGATGTGGCAGCTGGCGTCGCTGCGGAAGTCCTGGAAGCCGGGATCGTCGATCCTCATCACGATCACGGCCTTGCCCGGCAGGGCCTGCGGCTCGCCGCCCTCGTAGCTGTCGATCTCGCCCGGCCGGGTCACGTCCACGGACTCGATCTCGCCGACGTTGGCGCCGGCGACGCGGACCTGCTCGCCCTTGACCATGAAGCCGCCGTTGTCGAAGATCGCCCGCACCACGTAGCCGCTGTCGCCGTTGCCGCCGGAGACGAGCAGGACGACCGCGACGACGATCGCCACCACCACCGCGCCTATGGCAAGCGGGCGCCTCATGGTCCCGGGGGCGCGTCGTCGAGGTTGCAGTCGGAGGTGGTCACGCCCGAGCCCGAGAAGGGCGGTTCGACGAAGGGGCTGGAGCCGTCGGCCGCGGGCTGGCTGGCGCCGCCCGGACAGCGGCGCGTGACCCCTGCCGCGCTGCCGAACACGTCGTACTGTTCGCTCGGCGAGATCGGTTCCAGCGCGCTGCCGCTGCCGGCGTATTTGAAGATGTTGAGGTCGGAGAAGCTGACCCTGGCGTAGTGGCCGTTTCCGTCGAAGGGCGCCGTGACCTGGCCCAGCTTGGCGAACCCGTTGAAGAGGTCGGGCGCATAGGCGCGGAAGAACTCGAGGTTGGGCTGGAAGCCGGCGATCGCGTCTTCGGCGTGGGGGAAGGTCCTCGAGGCCCGCTGCTGCACCGTCGGCAGTGCCGCCAGCAGTTCGTTGGCGTCGTTGGCGAAGCCCGGCCGCGCCACGGTGAGGCGGAGGTTCTTGAAGACGGGCACCGCCTTCGAGAGCACCGGGCGCAGTTCGGCGAGGAAGGGGGCGAGGCCCTTGGTGGCGGTCGCCGAGGCTTCGATCAGCGGTTCGAGGTCGTCGAGGGCCGCTCGCAGGTTGACGAACGTCGTGTTCGCCTGGCGGAAGGTGGGAGGCAGGAGCGCCAGGCTGCGGCCGAGGGCCACGTTCTCCTCGGCGATCGCGCCGAACGCGGTGCTCGCGTTGGATATCGCGCTGGAGAGCTCCTCGCTGCGTTCGGAGACGGCGGTGCCGAGCCGGCTCGAGCTGACCAGGAATCGCGAGAAGAGCCGTTCGTCGGCGGTCAGTTCGCGGAAGAGGGCACCGGCCCGGTTGAGGCCGACGCCGAAGTACTTGATCGATTCGTTGCCGTCCTCCCCGCGCCCGGCGTACCAGGTCGCGTTGCCGCGGATGAACTCGCCGAGGGCGCGGCGAACCGGCGTCGGGAACGTGTTGAAGAACTGGTCGATGTCGACCGGCGTGGTGGTCGAGGCGAGTCCCAGGGTCGCGTTCTCGTCCAGCGGCGGGTTGCTGTTGGGGCCGGGGCTGATCGAGACGTAGTGGTTGGCGACGCCCGAGAGCGATGTGGCGCGGATGATCGCGGTCGAGCCCTCGTGCAGCTCCTGCTCGACGCTGACCTCGACCTCGGCGAGGTTGTCGTCGGTGAGGTCGATGCTCTCGACCGAGCCGACGGGCTGGCCGCCGATCAGGACCTGGTTGTCGGGGACGAGCTGGCTGGCGTTCTGGAAGAGCAGCTGGTAGCGGTGGCCGCCGTTGCCGCCGAGGATGACGACCCCGAGCGCGATCACCGCGACCGCCAGCACGGCGATCGCCGCGATCCGCGCGGGGGTGACCCCCCGGCTTTGCGCCGGGCTCTTGTCCTCGCCTGAGGGTTTGGCAGCCACGGATCGTCGCTTGCGGTTTCCCCGGCCTCCGATCCGGGGTAACGGCTGCAGAATCGTATCCGAGCGGCCCGCTGCCAAGCGCGGGGCGTGCAGGTACTTAACTGGAATTCAACGCGCTACTCTGGGACTGCGGCGGGTTAAGGGAACTGGAGGCGCTTCGGTAAAACCGAAAAGGAGCGAAAGCCAATGCGCAAACGTCTGACTCTTGCCGTTGCCATGGCGGTTGGTGTAGCCGTCACGGCCGCTGGCGTAGCCTCGGCCGTGCAGTCTCCGGTGCTAGTCGGCGCCGACGGAAACACCCAGAGCATGGGCGTCAACATCACGCCGAAGAAGCGTTCCGCGACGAAGCCCACGCCGGCCACGCTCGAAGTCACCACCGCGACCGACAACGCGACGACTCCGAACGGCGTTCCGATTCCGGCCGTGCAGGCGGTCGTCGACTTCCCCAAAGGCGTGACGATCTACAACAAGGGCTACCCGACCTGCGACACCGCCGTCCTGCAGAACACCTCCACCGAAAAGGCGCTCGAAGAATGCAAACGAGCGAAAATCGGCAACGGCGAAGGCACACTCGACCTCGTCGTCGGCGAAAAAGTCTTCCCCGTCGTCGCGGGGATGACCGTCTTCAACGGCGTGCCCAGTGGGGGCAAGCCGGTGATCCTGCTGCACCTCTACAGCCAGACTCCGGTCCAGACCACCGTCGTGCTCGTCGGCGTGGTCAAGAACTTCAACAAGCAGGGCTTCGGCCCGCGCCTCGACGTCGCGATCCCGCTGATCGCGGGCGGCCAGGGAGCGGTCACCGGCGTCAAGATCAAGGTCTTCAAGACCTACTCTTTCAAGGGAAAGAAGCGCAGCTACATCAACGCCACCTGCCCGACCAAGAGCTGGAAGGCACGGGGGGAGTTCGTCTTCAAAGACGGTGAATCCCTGACGCCCAGCGTGAAGGGAAAATGCACCCAGAAGAAATAACGGCGTCGGTCAGACGTTGAGGCGTGGCAGCGCCCGCTCCAGCGGGCGCGGCAGCCACCAGACCCGATCGCCGATCAGGAGCATCAGCGCCGGCAGCAGGACGATGCGAACGACGGTGGCGTCGAGCAGCACCGCGACGGTCAGCCCGATCCCGAGCTGGCTGACCGTCTGCACCGGCGCCCCGGCGAAGGCGATGAAGACGGCCATCATGATCACCGCGGCGCCGGTGATCACCCTGGCCGTCTTTTCCAGGCCGAAATTGACCGCCGCCGCGTTGTCGCCGTGCCGGTCGTAGTGCTCGCGCATCCGCACGAGAAGGAAGACCGCGTAGTCGATCGAGAGCCCGAAGACGACGCCGAAGATCATCGTCGCCCCTACCGCGTTGACGTAGGTGTTGCCGCCCAGCGGCCAGCCGTCGGGGACGTTGGTGAGCAGGGTGAGGATGCCGAAGGCGACGGCGACCGTGAGGAGGTTGAGGCCCACCGCGATCGCCGCCAGCGGCAGCGATCGCAGGACGAGGACGAGGACGAGGAAGGTGGCGATCGTGATCGCCGCGATGACCCAGGGCATGCGCTCCCTGGTCACGCGGCTGTAGGTGTTGAGAGTCGCCGTCCCACCGGCCACCCCGGCTTCCACGTCGGCTTTCCGGCCCAGCTCCGCCGCGTCCTCTTCGAGGCGCTTGTTGAAGTCGACCG
This sequence comes from Solirubrobacterales bacterium, assembly GCA_036279555.1. Taxonomy (GTDB): domain Bacteria; phylum Actinomycetota; class Thermoleophilia; order Solirubrobacterales; family 70-9; genus VRUE01. Next base: position 7,948 of record DASUIY010000055.1, read on the forward strand.
ATTCGTCGGAGGCGAAGTCGTAGCGGGTGGTGACGAGGTATCGCGCCGCCTGGCCGCCGCGCTGCAGATCGACCGCCCCGGTGGCGGCCTCGCGCAGGGCTCCGCGCGTCCCGTCGAGGGCGGTGAGGACGAAGTAGCCCGAGTCGAAGATGCCGGGCGTGGTGCGGCGCAGGTTGTCGACCTGCCGGTTGAGCCTGGCGTTCTGGGAGACGATGCGGACCGTGGCGCGGCGCAGGCCGGACTGCAGCGGATAGGAGCGCGAGTACGCTTCGCCGAGCCTCCGTTCGAGCTCGGACGTTCCGCCGGCGAGCTGGGTCAGCCCGCCGGCCAGCAAGGTCGCCGCGGAGCTTGCTTCGTCGAGGCCCCCGGCGAGCTGCTTAGCTTCCCGGTCGAGGATTTCGGCGTTGTCGGCAAGTTTGTCGCCGCCGCGGGCGAGTTTGGAGAGGCCGTCGCGGAGTCGCTTCGCGCCGGCGTTGAGCTGCCTGAGGTTTTTCAACGTGCTCTGCAGCCAGTACTTGATCGATTTTGCGTCGGCGGCGTTTTGATCGAGCCGCTCGGCGAGCGCACCGAGTTCGGCGGGCAGCCCGCCCGCCGCCGCCGAGGCCTGGCGGAGGGCTTCAAGGGCGGCGTCGTAGTTCGGGTCGGATTTGCCCACCGTCATGCCTTCGATCTGCTGCAGGGCGGCCTTCAGCTGCTCGTCGACGGTCTGCGCGGTGGCCTGCAGCTGTGGGACCGTGCTCTGGGAGTCCTGCTGGAGCGACCTGGTCAGCCTGCGCGAGTCCGGCAGGACGTTGAAGTTGAGGTTGGGAATGAGAGCGTGGGTGCCGTTCGCGAGCTGGATACCGGCGAATGCCGCTTCTTCCTGCGCTTCGGCCAGTTTCCGCGAACCCTCCGCGAACTGGCCGATCGCGTCGACCGCTTCCTGGCCGCCCGTCGCGGCTTCGCCGAGGCCGTCCGCCAGTTCCACCGCCCCCTCTTCCGCCCGGCTCGAGCCCTGGGCGAGCAGGCCCGCGCCAAAGGTGGCTTGTGAAAGTCCTTTGCGCAGGGCAGAGACCCCGTCTGCGGCGCGGCCGAGGTTCTTTCCCAGCCGGTCGAGGTTCGCCAGCGGGCCGGTGTCGTCGTCGGAAGAGATCAGGGCATCGCCCCTGCGGCGCAGCGGTTCGACCGCGCTCGCGACCTGGCCGGGCCCGATCACGCTCTGCACGCCGTCGAGCGCGGCGACCTGGCGCTGCCAGCGGCTCAGGGTCGAGAGCCGGTCGGGTTCGGTGATCGGGCCGTCCTTGGCGACGGCGATCACCACGAACGGCGCGTCGAAGCCGGCGCCGACCGAGTCCTGGACCCTTTCCGCGTCGAGGCGGGCCGGGGAGTCGTGCGGGAGTTCGCCTACGGTGAAGGGGCCGGTCTTCAGCGCGAGCGCCGGCGCCGCCAGCACCAGGACGACGGCGCCAATCGCGAGCGAGACCGGCACGGGGCGGCTGAGAGCGGCGCTGACGACGGTCATCAGGCGCGAGCGTTCGCCGTTGGGCGCCGCGCCGATCCGCCAGCGATCGACGTTGGGCCCGAGCAGGACCAGGACCGGCGGGCCGACGAGGGTGGCGACGAGGACCGTGAGCAGGACGACCAGGGCCAGGGTCCCGGCCAGCGAGGCGAGCAGGGCGCCGGGGACGACGAACATCGCGACGACCATCGAGAGGATCAGGGTGCTGCCGGCGAAGATCGTCGTCCGGCCGGCCGTGCGGCGAGTCGTCCAGGCCGCATCGACCGGGTCGGCCCCCTCGGCGAGCTCTTCGCGGAAGCGCGAGACCAGCAGCAGCGCGTAGTCGACGCCGAGCGCGAGGCCCATCATCGAGCAGACGACCAGGGCCAGGGCTTCGATGCCGAAGAAGTTGGTCAACAGGGAGAGCAAGCCGCGCGAGGTGAAGACGGCGATCGCGCCGAAGCCGAGCGGGATCACGGCGGCGACCGGGGAGCGGAAGACGAGGAGGAGGACGATCAGGAGGATCGGCATCGCGATCAGCTCTCCCTCCTCCGCCGCGTGGATCGAGTCGTCCTGGATCGTCCGGGTCAGGGTTGCCTGGCCCGTCTGCGTCGCCTTCACCGGCGGCTGGATCTCCTCCTCGAGGATTTCTTCGACCAAGGGGACCTTGTCCCGGGCCGCCTCCTCGACGTCGACGTGGAAGTCGGCGATGATCAGGGCCTTGCGGGGACCGGGGCGCAACTGGTCGACCGAGCCGCGGTCCCATGGGGAGACGGTCGTCACCTTCGGGTCCTCGCGCAGAGCTCGGACCAGGTCGGGGCCCTGGCGATCGATCGCGCCCGGCGGTCCCTGCAGGAGGATCGCGAATATCGCCGTGTCGCCGAAGTGGTCGCGCAGCAGCTTGTTGGCGTGTTCGGTCTCGGTTCCGGGTATGTCCAGCGAGCTCGGGCTCAGCCTCTCCTCGAGGCTGAAGCCAAAGGCGGAGAGCGCCGCGATCAGGATCAGGGCAACCGCCAGCGCGCGGCGTGGATGCCGCAGCGACATCGGGGGGCGGGCGCTGCCCTCGCGACTTTCGCGATCGTCGTCGCTCCGCCCCCTGCTCCTCCTCACGGGCACGCCCGTAGTTTGCCGGTCCGTACGACGGAGCGGGGGGAAAGATGCGGAAGAGTCTGTTAAGGAGCTGTGCGACTGCCGGCGAGGCGAAGGCGCTAGCCTGATCCCAGGGGCGATTTGAAGCGGCTACTGGTAATCGGGACGCTTGCGCTCTGTGCCCTTTGCACAGGCGCTTCCGACGCTGCCCTGGTTCGGTCCGGGAACCTGATCCTCACCGCGGACGGAGGGTTCACCCCCCGCAGCCTGCCCCAGCATTCCTACGCCCCGATCTCGTTCGAGGGCCACGCGAACCTGAGGGCGGTAGACGGCGGGGTGCCGTCCGCGCTGCGCCAGATCGTCCTCGACTTCGACCGCGACGGACGCCTCAGCACCGCTGGGCTTCCGGTCTGCGACCCGGCGGCGCTGGTGGAAGCAACGCCGGACGAAGCACGCGCCAGGTGCCCGAGGGCGATCGTGGGCAATGGCCGGGTCGACGCCATGATCGCGCTGAGCGGAGGGCCGGTCATGGCCAGCTCGCCGCTGACGATCTTCAACGGGCCTCGTCAGGAAGGCCACCCGACAGCGGTCCTTCACGCCCGCACCACGGTGCCTTCGATCCAGACGTTCGTGATCGCGGTCCCAATCGAAAGACGGAGGGGGGAGTTCCGCTATCGCGTCACCGTCGACGTCCCCCCGATCGCCGCCGGCATGGGCTCGCTCACTCACATCGACGCGACGATCGGCCGCCGCTACCGCTTCAAGGGAGCGAAGCGCAGTTACGTCTCGGCGCGCTGCAGCGACAACGTCCTGCGCACGCACGGCCGGTTCACCTTCGCCGACGACCTGGTGATCGACGGCAGCGTCGATAAAGCCTGCACCTTCCGCTAGAGAAGAAGCGCCGGTCTTCCTATACTTCCCCGCCCCGGGCCGTTAGCTCAGTTGGTAGAGCAGGAGACTCTTAATCTCAAGGTCGCTGGTTCGAGCCCAGCACGGCCCATCTCCGGGGCCCTATTCGCCCAAGCCTTCGCTGGTGCCGCCTAGGCCGCCGAAGGGGTTCTGGAGGGCTTCTTTGCCCTGTTCCTTTTCCGTTTTTGCGAAGCGCTTCTTTTCGTTTTGCCACTGCTTCCCGCGCTGGCGGGATTCGGCGATCTGTTCTTCGACCTGTTTCTTTTCCTGCGCGGTGGCCTTGGCCTTGGCCTTCTCGCCGGCCGCGTCGCCGGCCTTGAAATTGCCGGCGAGGTACTCGTAGGACGCGAGGGTGGTGAGGAAGCCGGTGGCGGGACGGGCTTCGGTGGCCAGCCGCTGGGCGGTTGCCGCTCCCTCGATGTTGGTCGCTATTTCTTCGAGGCTGACCCCCGCTTCGGCGAGCGTGAAGAAGGTGTTTGCCATCAGCAGCGCCCCGGACGGGTTCACCTCGTCAGTCTCTTCGAGATAGACCTTCCAGATCCCGGCCGCCTGCTGGAAGTCCTGGCGTCCCTCGGCGTTGAGCACTGGCGCGCCGGTCTGGGGGTTGACTTCGGTCTCGGCGTTGCCGGCCCCGACCCGGGCGCGGACGACCGCGAGCAGCAGGTTCGGGTTGTCTTCGTCGCGGCGCAGCCTCGCTTCCGCCTCTTCGGCCTGTTCGTCGAGGATCTTGCTCGCTTCGGTGGTGCCGCCGCCGCCCGCCAGGCTGCCGAGGTTGACCGGGCCGACGACCAGGAAGAGGCTGGCGCCCATCAGCAGGGCAAGGATCGCGTAGACGACCCGGACGACGTGCTTCCGCCGTCCCCGGATGTCGAAAAGCATCCGTCGCTCGCCATCTGCCACTCCGAATCAGCGCTCCTGTGTTGAGGGTCTTGCCATTCCTCCCGCCGCCTTCGGCGTGCCAAAGGCGCGAGCGATCAAGATACTCAACTCGTAGAGAAGGAGGAGCGGCACCATCTCGATCAGCATCGAGACCGGGTCGACGCCGGGAAGGGCGGCGGCGAGCAGGGCGATCGCGAGATAGGCGTAGCGGCGATTGTCCGAGAGCTGGCCGACGCTGACGATGCCGAGCCTGGTGACGGCGAGGATGCCCAGCGGCAGCTGGAAGACGAGCCCGCCGGCGAGCATCGTGGCCGAGAAGAAGCTGTAGTAGTCGCGGGCGCGAACCTGGACGTTGAACTGGGTGTCGTTGAATCCGAGCAGGAACTTGACCGCGGGGGGCATGACCACGAAATAGGCGAAGAGGACCCCGATCGCGAAGAGGACCGGGACGAAGATCAGGAACGGCAGGACGACGCGGCGCTCGCGCTCGCTGAACGCCGGCAGCACGTAGGCGTACGCCTGGTAGAGCAGGATCGGGAGCGAGAGGATCAGGGCGCCGTAGGTGGCGACCGTGAGGGTCGTCGTGAACGGCTCGGCGACGCCGAAGGTGAGTAGCTTCTTGTCGCCGGGGAGCGGCTCCGAAGCGATTTCAAGCAGCAGCTCGTTCTGCCAGAAGCAGAGCGCCAGGGCGACGCCGAAGACGAGCAGGCAGACGATGACGCGGGTGCGCAGCTCGTCCAGGTGCTCGACCAGCGTCAGCCGGTCCTCGTGCGAAACCGGCCTCATCCGGGCCATCGCGGAGCCTCAGCGACGGTCGTGCGCGACCGTCTCGTCCTCGGCGGCCGTCTTGGCGGGCGGCTGCGGCGGCTCGATCGCCTCGCGGCTCTCCGGCTCGTCGCGGCTGTCCCCGCTGACCGAGCCGCGGAACTCGCGGATCCCACGACCCAGAGACCGGCCCAGCTCCGGCAGGCGCTTCGGGCCGAAGACGACGAGGGCGATGATCAGGACGATCGCAAGCTCGAGAGGTCCAACGTTTGGCATAGACCCATGGTAACGGTCGCCCAGCTCGATTGGATCACGGCGAATTGGGTGGATCGCCTACTCAGAAATGGGGTTTTCTCCGGTCCTCGCGGGTAAGTGCGGATTGACTCGGCCGGTCGTGGGTTCGATAAGGCAGAGATGAGACACACGGGCACCGGACAGACGAAAACCGCACTGGGGCTTCACGTCTGCCCGCGTTGCTCCTCGCCGCTGGTGCAGCCGACCTGCTGGGAGCAGGCTGGCGATCGCGGGCACTGGCGCCTCTGGCGCCGCTGTCCCGAGTGCGAGTGGCGGCGCGACGAGGTCCACGGAGAAGCGGAGATCGACGCCTTCGACGAAGAGCTCGACAGCGGCACCCGCGAGCTGAACGAGGTGCTGAAGACACTCGCGCACGAGAACATGCAGTACGTCGTGGACACCTTTGCGGCGGCGCTGGACGCAGACCTCATCACCGCCGACGACTTCCGCTAGGGGCAATGCGCTGTCGGGGGTGGGGTCACCGGGCCGGCTTCGCCGGGAGTTCCCGGTGACCCCACCCCCGACAGCGCCCTACGCGTAACGCTGAACTACGCCGTCGGCGACGAGCTCGAGCAGGTGCTTCTGCTCGTCGTCGAACTGGGTCTCGTTGAGCTTTTGCTTGGCGGCCGTGACCATCTGCAGGGCTCGGGTGCGGACTTGGTCCAGGGCGCCAGTTGCCGCGATCCGGTCGCAGAGGGACTCGGCGGAAGCTGCGTCCAAGGTGCGGAGATCGACCTCGCGGAGGGACGGGTCTGACTCGGCGGCGGCGATCAGGGGGAGGGTGACGGTGCCGTCGAGCAGGTCGGTGCCACGGGCCTTGCCGGTGCGCTCTGGGGGGCCGGACACGTCGAGGACGTCGTCGAGGAGCTGGAACGCGAGCCCGATCTGGGCACCGAAGGCGCCCAGCGCTTCGGCGTCGCGACCGAGCAGGCAGGCGCACTCGAACAGCGTCCCGGTCTTCAGCCGGCAGCGCTCCAGGTAGCGCTGCTCGGAGACCCCCATGTCGTAGGCATCCTGGCGCTGCGCCAGCTCCCCCCGGGCAAGTGCCGTCGACGCCCTGGCGAGTAGGCCGGTGGCGCGGTCGTCGCCGTGGGCGGCGAGCAGGGCAAAGGCCCGCGAAAAGAGCAGGTCGCCCACGGCGACGGCGCGGTCGCGGCCCGCCGTCGCGGCGACGGTCGGCAGGCCACGGCGCAACGGCGCGTCGTCGAGGACGTCGTCGTGGACGAGGGTCGCCATGTGGACGAGCTCGATCGCCGCGGCGGCACGCACGGCCGCCTCTCCCCCCTCGGCGCCGGCGCAGAGCAGGACGAGGAGGGGGCGCAGGCGCTTGCCTCCCGCCTCGAGCGTCGCGGTGGCCTCGGTCCCCAAGCGCTCCCCGTGGTCGCGGCCCTGCTCGCGCAGCAGATCCTCCACCTGGCCGAGGCGGGACGGAAGCCAGCGGCTCGACGCGTCGAGGACCGCCGTGACGGGAGGTGGGACGGCAGAGGGGCGAGTCACCCAAAGAGTCCTGAGCGAGATGAACGCGAGTTCGGGGAGGTCGATGGCCAAGCGGGACGACCACGACACGGTTCCCGCGTGGCATCGCTACGCGGGACACCGGGGAGGGGGCGTATCCGCGCAGCGCCAGTCGGCCTCATCCGGGCCGCGGTCATCTCACTCAGGACTCCAAAACGCCGCTGTGGATCGCGATGATCCCCCCGGCGAGAACGGTCCAGCGGATGCGCTCCAGCCCGGCGGCGTCCATCATCTCCGCCAGGCGGAGGGGGGGCGGAAAGCTGCGCACCGATTCGGGCAGGTAAGAGTAAGCCTCCG
>DASUIY010000056.1:0-4011 GCA_036279555.1 Solirubrobacterales bacterium
CGGTGAGGTCGCGGCCGCCCTGAGCGAGTTCGTGGTCGAGCACGGCGGCACGCTCGGGCCGGGGGACCTGGCCGGCTACGAGGCGATCGAGCGCCGCCCGATCCGCGCCGCCTTCCGCGGCGCCGAGGTGCTGACAAACCCACCGCCCTCCTCGGGCGGCATCCTGATCGCCTACTGCCTCGGGCTGCTCGAGCGGCTGGGGGAGCGCAGCGGCCCGGAGCAGCTCGTCGCCGCGATGGGCGCCGCCAACGATGCCCGCGGCGAGGCCTTCGCCGAGGCTCTGTACGGGGAGGGGCTGGAGGAGAGCCTGCTCGAGCCCGGCGGCCTCGACCGCGCGGCCGGAGACCTGCTCGGCTCGACCACCCACATCTCGGTGCTGGACGGCGACGGGATGTGCGCCAGCGTCACCTGCTCCAACGGCTCGGGCTCGGGCGTGCTCGTGCCCGGCACCGGCGTCATCCTCAACAACATGCTGGGGGAGGAGGACCTCAACCCGCTTGGGTTCCACGCGATCGCCCCCGGCCGCCGCGTTCCCTCGATGATGGCGCCGACCGTGGTCTTGCGCGGTGGCGAGATCGAGCTCGGGCTGGGCAGCGCCGGCTCCAACCGGATCCGCTCGGCGATCCTGCAGACGATCGTGCGCGCGGTCGAGCAGGGCATGGCGGCCGAGCAGGCGGTGGGGGCGCCGCGCCTGCACCACGAGGCCGGCGTGGTCCAGGCCGAGCCCGGGATCGAGGAGGAGGCGCTGGCCAGGATCGAGGCCCGCGGCGTCCCGGTCCTGCGCCGGCCCGCGATCAACCTCTTCTTCGGCGGCGTGCAGGCGGTGGCCCGCGATCCGTCCACCGGTGCGCTCAGCGGTGGGGGCGACCCGCGCCGTGGTGGCGCCGTCGCAACCGTGTGATCGTCACGTTGCCCGGCGGTCCGCCGAATAAGGTGGCAGGGATGATCGATTTCGAGGCCGAGGGGCTGCTGAAAGGCGTCGAGGGCGAGGCGCGCGACGACCGCCTGGCCCTGCTCGAGCAGCTGGCCGGCGAAGGAGTGCCGCTGGAGGAGCTGCGGGAAGCGGTTGCGGCCGGTCGCCTCACGCTGCTCCCGGTCGAGCGCGGCATCGCCGGCGACGGCGCTCGATACACGCCGCGCGAGATCGCCGAGCTCTCCGGCGGCGACCTCGACCTCCTGCAACGCGCCAGCTCGGCCCTGGGCCTGCCTTACCCGGACCCCGACGAGCGGGCTCTGAACGAGGCCGATCTCGACGCCGCCCGCCGGGTCAAGGCCTTCCTCGACGCCGGCCTGCCCGAGGACGGGATCATCCAGGTGGCGCGGACCATCGGCATGGGGACGGCCCGGGTCGCCGACGCGAACCGCGAGCTGATCCGCCGCACGCTGATGCAGCCGGGCGACACCGAGCGCGACCTGGCGCTGCGCTTCGCCGCCGCGGCCGAGCACATGCTGCCGATCTTCGAGCCGACCCTGCTCTACGCCCAGCGCGCCCACCTGCTCGAGCAGATCCGTCGCGACGTGATCGGCACCGCCGACCTCGCCTCAGGTGAGCTGGGCGCCACCGCCGAGGTCTCTGTCTGCTTCGCCGACCTGGTCGGCTTCACCAAGCTCGGCGAGGAGATCGCGCCGGAAGAACTCGGCCTCGTCGCCGGCCGGCTCGAGGAGATGGCGAGCGCGGTGGCCGAGCCGCCCGTGCGCCTGGTGAAGACGATCGGCGACGCGGCGATGCTGGTTTCCGCCGATGCCGAGGAGATGACCGAAGCGGCGCTGCGCCTGGTCGAGGCGTCCGAGGAAGAGGGAGAGGAGTTCCCGAGCCTGCGCGCCGGCATCGCCCGCGGCCACGCGCTCGCCCAGACCGGCGACTACTACGGCCGCCCGGTCAACCTGGCCAGCCGCATCACCGGCATCGCCAAGCCGGGCAGCGTCCTCGTCGACCGCGACGCCAGGGACGCGGCCCCCGACGCCTTCGAGTATTCCTTCGCTGGCGAGCGCCGCCTCAAGGGCTTCGAATCCCGCTGCAAGATCTACCGCGTGCGCCGCGGCGAGCGGGGCTCCGCCGGCTAAGCCGGCTTGCGGCCGGAGGCGAGCAGGTTGTAGAAGAGCTCAGCCGGGAGGCGGGGCTCGAGCAGGCGGCTGTCGACCTTCTGCAGGGCGAGGTAGCTGCGGAAGGCGAAGCTGCGCCACTTCCAGGAGATCGATTCGGGCTCGGCGCTTGACTCGACCGTGCGCAGGCCCCAGCCCCAGGCGTTGGCGAGGAGCTCCTCGCCGCCGACGTGGCGGTCCTCGAAGCCGGCATCGCGCAGCAGGCGGCGCAGGTCGGCGGGGGCGAAGGCGTGCACGTCGACCTCGCCCTCGAGGCTGTGGCCCTCGGACTGCTCGGCCTCGGCGATGGCGCGGGGCCGCGCCCCGATCAGGCGCCGCCACGCCGGCGCCACGAGCAGGCCCGTCCGCTTCGGCAGGGCCGCGAGGCGGTCTCCGTAGCGGGAGGGCTCGCCGGCGAAGGCGATCGCCCCGCCCGGTCGCAGGACGCGGCGGAATTCGGCGAAGGCCTTCTCGAGGTCGGGGATGTGGTGCAGGACCGCGTGGCCGAAGACGAGGTCGAAGCTCTCGTCCTCGAAGGGCAGCTCCTCGGCCTCCGTCTGCGCGGTCTCGACCTCGAGGCCCAGGCCCTCGGCGGTACTCGCCAGCCGCTTCAGCATCCCTGCCGAGATGTCGGTGGCGGTGAGGCTCTCGATCACGCCGAGCTGCAGCAGGTTGAGCGAGAAGTAACCGGTGCCCGAGCCGATCTCGAGTCCCTTGCCGAAGCTCTGGTCGCCACGCCCGCCGAGTGCCTTGACCAGCTTCGCGCGCACCTGCTCCTGCCCGGTGTCGCCGAAGTCGATGCCCCACTTGGCGTCGTATTCGTGGGCCGCCGCGTCGTGATAGCGGGTGTTGACGTCCTTGATGTGCTCCGGAGTGGCGGTGGGGGAGGCCGGCATCAGCCCGGGAACAATACGGTCCCAGTCCGTGGAGCGCGAGTACGTCCAGGAAAACCAGCCCGAGGGGGTGCCGCCGCTGCCGCTGACCGGTGAGCGCACGCTCCCCGACGTGCCGGAGGAGAACTACTGGTACCGGCGCCATCTCGTCGTCTACGAGTGGATCGCGGCGCGGGTCGGGGGCAAGCGGGTGGTCGACATGGCCTGCGGCGAGGGCTACGGCTCCGACGTCCTCGCCGGCTCGGCGGCGAGCGTGGTCGGCGTCGACGCCAACCCCGAGGCCCACGAGCACGCGCGCCTGCGCTACGTGCGCCCCAACCTGCGCTTCGAGCGCGAGCTGGTCGAGAGCTTCGCCGAGCCGTGCGACGCCGTCGTCTTCCTGCAGACGATCGAGCACGTGCAGGACGCAGGCGCGATCCTCGAGCACTTCAACTCGATGCTGGATCCCGGCGGCGTCGCCTACGTCTCCACCCCCAACCTGCTGACCCTGGCGCCCCCCGGCGCCGAGAAGTCCGACAACCCCTGGCACGTCAAGGAGTATCGGGCGGACGAGTTCCGCGAGCTCTGCGAGGCGCACTTCCCCCGGGTGGAGCTGCTCGGCCTCTTCCACGCCCGCAAGCTGCGTGCCCACGAGATCGCGCTCGAGCTCGGTTGGGACCGCGTCCACAAGGCCCTTCGCCTAACCAAGCCGTTCTATGACCGCTTCACGCCGGCGATCGCCGCCTCGGACTTCGAGCTCCGACAGGGCGATCTCGACCGGGCTCTGGATTTCCTCGCCGTCTGCCATGCCCCCTGAGGGCGGCGCCGGCGATCTGGCGATCGTCCTGCACAGCCACATGCCCTACGTGGAGGGCTTCGGGACGTATCCGTTCGGCGAGGAGTGGCTGTTCGACGCCGCGATCCGGTCCTACCTGCCGGTGCTGGAGGTCGCGGAGAAGCTGACGATGACGGTTACCCCGGTGCTGGCGGACCAGCTGGAGGATCCCGGCGTTGCCGAGAGGCTGAGGCGGTTCTTGGTCGAGTGGCGGATTGGCGC
>DASUIY010000057.1:0-11138 GCA_036279555.1 Solirubrobacterales bacterium
AAACACGGTTTTCCTTCGGGACACCATCACAGGTGGTGCATGGCTGTCGTCAGCTCGTGTCGTGAGATGTTGGGTTAAGTCCCGCAACGAGCGCAACCCCCGTCCTATGTTGCCATCATTTAGTTGGGGACTCATAGGAGACTGCCGGTGACAAACCGGAGGAAGGTGGGGATGACGTCAAGTCATCATGCCCCTTATGTCCAGGGCTACACACGTGCTACATTGGCGCATACAAAGGGCAGCAATACCGCGAGGTGGAGCAAATCCCATAAAGTGCGCCTCGGTTCGGATTGGAGGCTGAAACTCGCCTCCATGAAGGTGGAGTTGCTAGTAATCGCGGATCAGCAATGCCGCGGTGAATACGTTCCCGGGCCTTGTACACACCGCCCGTCACACCACGAAAGCAGGCAACACCCGAAGCCGGTGGCCTAACCTTTTGGAGGGAGCCGTCGAAGGTGGGGCTTGTGATTGGGGTGAAGTCGTAACAAGGTAGCCGTAGCGGAAGCTGCGGCTGGATCACCTCCTTTCTAGGGAGATTTCTCTAGAACGTCGACCGGGCTCCCCAGTGTCTCCATGACACTGGGTACGCTGCTCAGTTTTGAGAGACCGCCAGCGGCAGTCCGTCGTTGTGCGCGCCTCGGTGGACCTTGAAAACTGCACAAGGCCAATATCGAGATCCGCTTAGGCGGATTTCGAGGGTAATTTAATTACGATCTGTACACGTTGTGTATAGGTCGCTCACCGTCAAGATAGTAAGGGCTTACGGTGGATGCCTTGGCACCAGGAGTCGATGAAGGACGTGGACGGCTGCGATAAGCCGCGGTGAGGCGCTGAACAGCCTTTGACCCGCGGATCTCCGAATGGGAAAACCCGGCGCCGGTAATGCGGCGTCATCCTGTGGTGAATACATAGCCACAGGAGGGAAACCGGGGGAACTGAAACATCTAAGTACCCCGAGGAATAGAAATCAACCGAGACTCCCTTAGTAGTGGCGAGCGAAAAGGGATCAGCCCAAACCTGACAGATGTAAGCGGGCACGCGTTGTCTGTCGGGGGTTGTAGGGCGTCATGCCCGAGCCGTGCCTGGCTCGGCAGCAGTTACAAAATCAGGTGTTAGCCGAAGCGAGTGGAACCTCGCACCACAGAGGGCAATCGTCCCGTAGGTGAAAACGCACTGATCTGTTGATTGATGTTCCTGAGTAAGACCACACCCGTGAAACGTGGTCTGAACCCGGGGGGACCACCCTCCAAGGCTAAGTACTACCTGGTGACCGATAGTGAACTAGTACCGTGAGGGAAAGGTGAAAAGCACCCCTGAAGGGGAGTGAAATAGTACCTGAAACCGTAAGCCTACAAGTGGTCGGAGCACCTTCGGGTGTGACGGCGTGCTTTTTGCATCACGAGCCGGCGAGTTACTCGTCAGTGGCAAGGTTAAGCGATGAGCGGAGCCGTAGCGAAAGCGAGTCTGAATAGGGCGACACAGTCATTGGCGGTAGACCCGAAACTGAGCGAGCTATCCATGGGCAGGCTGAAGCGGGGGTAAGACCTCGTGGAGGGCCGAACCGACCTAGGTTGAAAACTGGGCGGATGACCTGTGGATCGGAGTGAAAGGCTAATCAAGCTCAGAGATATCTGGTTCTCTCCGAAATATATTTAGGTATAGCGTCGAGTGTTTGCGTTTCGGCCGTAGAGCACTGTTTGGACTAGGGGCCCTACCAGGTTACCGACTTCAGGCAAACTCCGAAGACCGTTACGGTTAGCTCGGCAGTCAGTGTGCGGGGGATAAACTTCGTACGCAAAAGGGAAACAACCCAGACCATCAGCTAAGGTCCCCAAGTACTAGCTAAGTGGTGAACGATGTCCGAGTGCATAGACAACCAAGAGGTTGGCTTAGAAGCAGCCATCCTTGAAAGAGTGCGTAACAGCTCACTGGTCAAGTGTTCGGGCGCGGAGAATTCAACGGGGCTCAAGCTAGTCACCGAAGCTATGGGTGTGTAGGCCTGCGGGCTCTACACGCGGTAGGAGAGCGTTCCAGTTGCGAGAAGCGGATGCGTAAGCCTCCGTGGAGCGGCTGGAAGTGAGAATGCCGGCATGAGTAACGAAAGAGGGGTGAGACTCCCCTCCACCGATTGTCCAAGGTTTCCTGAGTAAAGTTCGTCTGCTCAGGGTTAGTCGGGACCTAAGGCGAGGCCGAAAGGCGTAGCCGATGGCCAACAGGTTGATATTCCTGTACCACGTCGATTCCGTTATGACCGATGGGGGGACGGGGAAGGGTAAGGGAACCCAGGCGATGGTCGTCCTGGGGCAAGCACGTAGCCAGTCGCTGTAGGGAAATCCGCAGTGGCGTTTTGACGCGAGGTGCGATGCCAGCTGGCTTGACCGCCGGCGAGTCCCCGATCCCATGCCTCCGAGAAAATCCTCTAGGCAGGATTCGCGTGCCCGTACCGATAACCGACACAGGTGGACAAGTAGAACATACTGAGGTGAGCGAGCTAACTCTCGTTAAGGAACTCGGCAAAATCGTCCCGTAACTTCGGGAGAAGGGACGCCCCGGTAGGGTGAACTCCATACGGAGGGAGCTCGAGGGGGCCGCAGTGAATTGGTCCAACCGACTGTTTACCAAAAACACAGGCCTCTGCTAAGTCGCAAGACGACGTATAGGGGCTGACGCCTGCCCGGTGCCGGAAGGTTACGCGGACTTGTTAGCGCTTCGGCGCGAAGCAGCGAAGCTAAGCCCCGGTAAACGGCGGCCGTAACTATAACGGTCCTAAGGTAGCGAAATTCCTTGTCGGGTAAGTTCCGACCTGCACGAATGGCGTAACGAGTTGGACGCTGTCTCAACGAGAGGCTCGGTGAAATTAAAGTCTCGGTGAAGATGCCGAGTACCCGCAGCTAGACGGAAAGACCCCGTGAACCTTTACTGCAACTTGATATTGGAGTCTGGGGTATCTCGCTCAGGATAGGTGGGAGACGTTGAACCAGTGGCTTTGGCCGCTGGGGAGTCACCCTTGAGATACCACCCTTGGTAGTCTGGGCTTCTAACACCATGCCGTGATCCGGGTGGTGAACAGTGTCAGGTGGGCAGTTTGACTGGGGCGGTCGCCTCCTAAAATGTAACGGAGGCGCCCAAAGGTTCCCTCAGCACGGTTGGAAATCGTGCGTAGAGTGTAAAGGCAACAAGGGAGCTTGACTGCGAGACCGACGGGTCGAGCAGGAACGAAAGTTGGGCTTAGTGATCCGGCGGTAGCAAGTGGAAGCGCCGTCGCTCAACGGATAAAAGGTACTCCGGGGATAACAGGCTTATCGTTTCCAAGAGTCCACATCGACGAAACGGTTTGGCACCTCGATGTCGGCTCGTCGCATCCTGGGGCTGGAGTAGGTCCCAAGGGTTGGGCTGTTCGCCCATTAAAGCGGTACGCGAGCTGGGTTCAGAACGTCGTGAGACAGTTCGGTCCCTATCTGCTGTGGGCGTTGGAGAGTTGAGAGGAGTCATCCCTAGTACGAGAGGACCGGGATGAACGTGCCGCTGGTGTATCTGTTGTCCTGCCAAGGGCACCGCAGGTTAGCTACGCACGGAACGGATAACCGCTGAAGGCATCTAAGCGGGAAGCCGTCCTCGAGATGAGCTCTCCCATCCCCTTGAGGGAGTAAGACCCCTGGTAGACCACCAGGTTGATAGGCCGGCGGTGCAAGCGCAGCAATGTGCTCAGCCGACCGGTACTAATGGTTCGAGGGCTTGACGGATGTTTTAATTACTTACCCATTGCGGCCTTGTGCGGTTTTCAAGCTCCACCGGGGCGGTCTCGCAAAATTCCGGTGGTTCATAGCGAGAGGGAGACACCTCTTCCCATTCCGAACAGAGCAGTTAAGCCTCTCAGCGCCGATGGTACTTGGAGGGCAACCTCCTGGGAGAGTAGGTCGCCGCCGGTTCTTTTTCAGCGGTCCGCGACGGAGTAAGTCGCGGGCTGCGGCGGCCGATTGGCGGCGCGCTACGGCGCCGTCGATCGGCTTGCGTAGCGCTGCTACGCGGCGCCGCCCGCCGTCACCGGATCGCTTGCCACTCGGACCGCCTCGCCACCGCGCCTGACTCCGTCGCGGACCGCGAGGATCTGGCCAAGAAGCGCGCTAGGCGTTTCTCATACAGGCGGGGATTCACGTTCCAGCCTTGCGTGTGACCCGCCTCAGGAACGGCGTAATAGGTGACCCATTTCGGCAGCTTGGCGGCGAAGTCTTCGCTGGTCTCGATCGGGACCACCTCGTCGTCGGTGCCGTGGAAGAGGAGGGTGGGGAGGTGGAAGTCATCGGTGTGCTGCAGGAGGTCGAGGCTTTGCCAGTCGGGGTTGATTCTTGCGTCGATCGCCCACTTGACGGGCAGTGCTGCGAATGCGGGGTAGCCCATGCGTTCCGCGTTGAACTCGAGGATCGAATTCCAGTCCAGGGCGGGGGCGTCGAGGACGAGGGAGCGGACGCGGTCGGCAAGCGGGGAATGCTGCATGAACTGGCCGATCAGGGCGCCGCCCATCGAGTAGCCGACGAGGACCAGGCGACTGGCGCCGTGGGCCAGCGCGTAGCGAGCCGCCGCCTCGAGATCGTGCCACTCGGTCAGTCCCTGGTGGTGCATCCCGTCTGGGCTGGAGGGCGCGCCGAGGTCGTCGCGGTAGGTGATCGACAGCGAGCTCAGCCCAGCGCGGCGCAGGGTGGGGAGGATCCGCAGGCCAACCTGCGGGTCGTCGTTGATTCCGTGTACGACTATCGCCCAGGTCGCCGTCTTCTCTGGGCGTTGCGCCGGCACGAGCCAGGCCGGCATCTCTCCGAGCTCGCCATCGACGGCCACCTCGGTGAAGGGCAGGTCTCTTGCCGTTGCGGGGTTGCCGGAGTAGACGCTGCTGTCGAGCCCGGCCTCGGCGACCCCCGGGACGAGGTAGCCCTGGACTTCGTGCAGGCTCCTCGTCACCGAGTCGGAGCCCTCGTCGAGCACGGGCCCGACCACGGCATGCCCCGAGTGCCAGACGAGACCGTAGTAGCCGGGCCGCAGGGAGGCCTCGGATCGATCTAGGTCGATGCGACCGGGCACCACCGCGTCGACCTCGACCGGGTCGTACCAGGGATCGTGATTTGGGACGAGCACGGCGGAGGAGAAGTGCCAGCCCGCTGCGGCGACGCCGAGCAGGATCACCAGCAGCACGCCTCCTGCCGCGATCGCCCAGAGCCTGCGCCGCTGCATTCCGCCTCGGCTCATGGCACGAGCAGCCTGCTCAGGAGTGCTGGGGCGCGAAGCGGGCGATCGCGGCGTTCCAGGTGCCGTTGCTGCGCATCGTGCCCACGCGTCGTCGCGCCTCGCATGGCTTCGGAGCCGGATCGACCGGCTCGAGGCCGTACTCGCCCAGGGTGGCGAAATCGATCGCCAGGTCGACGGCGTCGGCGATGCGGTCTGTGGCTGAGGTCTTCGTCGTATCGAACATAGGTTCGTAATCTAGGGTCGCCTGCGGACGGCATCCCGATTCTGCAGGCGGTCTTGCATCTGACGCCTGCTGGCCCCTTGCTTCCCGGCTGCCACAGCGGCGAAACCGAGAACTAGGGCGGCGGTCTTCGCCGGCGCCTCGACGTTGGGCGAGTGTCCCACGCCGGCCATCAGCTTGGTCTTCGCACCGGGGATCGCGTTGCGGTAGGCGGCCAGGGCCGCGCTCGGGTCGCCGGCGATCTGCTCCTCGGCGCCCATGATCGCCAGCACCGGCTTGCCCAGTGCGGCGAGGCGCTCGGGGAGCGAGCGTTCGCCGGTGTACTCGTCGAAGCCGTCGTGCGAACCGGAGTAGGAGCTGTAGGTCATGCGCTTGACGTCCTCGACGAAGGCATCGGGAACCGGGAACCCGGGAGCGAAGGCGATCTCGAGGCCGTCGCGGATCGAGAAGTCGGGCTTGACCCGCCAGAGGGCCTGTCCGATCACCGGCTTGAAGGGCAGTTCGCCGATCAGGCCGACGTCGCCGTAGGTGGTGTCGGGGATGCTGTCGACCAGCACGGCCCTCTCGACCAGCTGGGGCGACTGTTCGGCGAGCGCGACAGTGACCGGCCCCCCGAGCGAGTGGCCGACCACCTCGGCGTCGCGTACTCCCAGCCGGCCGAGCGCCTGGGCGACCAGGTCCGCCTGGCTGGGGATCGAGTAGCCCGACCGGGGCTTCTCGGAGCCGCCGTGGCCGAGCAGGTCGACCGCCACGACGCGGTGGTCGCGGGCGAGCAGCGGGATCATCCCGTCCCACCAGTCGATCGCGCAGGTGAAGCAGTGGATGAGGACGATCGGGCTGGCACCGCGGGGCCCGCGGTCGATCGCCTGGACCTCTCCGCCCGAGAGCGTGAGGATCTCGCCGCCGGGCTCGGTGACGCTCGCCGGCTTGGTCTGGTGGTCGACGCTGAGCGCATTGAGCCCGAGCAGCACGACCACTGCCACGACGACGCCGACCAGGATCTTCCAGCTTCTCCCCATGCCGGTCGTTACCCTAGCCGAGCATGAGCGAGAAATTCGTCATCCAGGGCGGCGTGCCGCTCTCCGGTGAGCTCACCGTCGCCGGTAACAAGAACGCGGCCCTGCCGATCCTCGCCGCCTGCCTGCTCACCGAGGAGGAGCTGCTGCTCGACCGCGTGCCGCGCATCCGCGACACCGAAGCGCAGGTTTCGCTGCTCGAGCAGCTCGGGGTCGAGGCCGAGTGGACTGGGGACAACAGCATCCGCCTCTGCGCGGCCGGGGTCGCCGAGGTGGCCGTCGACGAGGAGCTCTCGAAGCAGATCCGCGCCTCCTTTCTACTGGCGGGCCCGCTGCTGGCCCGCTTCGGCGAGGCCCGGATGCCGCCCCCCGGCGGCGATTTCATCGGCCGTCGCCGCCTCGACGCGCACCTCGACGCCTTCGCCGACCTCGGCGCCACGGTCGACGGCGACCGCTGGATCGAGGTCAAGGCGCCTGCGGGGGGGCTGCGCCCCTGTCACATCTTCATGGACGAGCCTTCGGTGATGGGGACGGAGAACGCCCTGATGGCGGCGGCCCTGACGCCGGGCCCGACCACGATCTCCAACGCCGCCTGCGAGCCGCACGTGCAGGACCTCGCCCGGCTGCTGAGCGCGATGGGAGCCGAGGTCTCCGGGATCGGCTCCAACGTGATGACCGTCCACGGCCGCGACAAGCTCGGCGGGGCCAGGCACACGATCTGCGCAGACCACATCGAGGTCGGCAGCTTCATGGCCCTCGCGGCGGCGACCGGGGGCGAGCTGCGCATCTGCGACGTCGAGCCCGCCGACCTGCTGATGGTGCGGCGCCAGTTCCGCCGCCTCGGGCTTCGCTCGGAGATCGAGGGCAGCGACGCGATCGTGCCGCCCGGGCAGCGCCTGCATGTCCAGGCCGACCTCGGCGACGCGATCCCCAAGATCGAGGACGGCCCCTGGCCGGCCTTCCCCGCCGACCTCACCTCGATCGCCCTCGCCCTCGCCACCCAGGCCGATGGCGAGATCCTGATCTTCGAGAAGATGTTCGAGAACCGCCTCTTCTTCGTCGACAAGCTGGTCGCGATGGGCGCTCGGATCACGCTTTGCGATCCCCACAGGGCGATCGTCAGCGGTCCGAGCCGGCTTCACGGCGAACGTGTCGAGAGCCCCGACATCCGGGCCGGGATGGCCATGCTCATCGCCGCGCTGGCGGCCGACGGCACCTCGGAGATCGGCAACATCCGCCAGATCGACCGCGGCTACGAGCAGATCGACGAGCGCCTGCGCGGGCTCGGCGCCCAGATTGAACGGCGCTCGTCAGAGGTCCCTGCCTAGCAGGGCTTTCCCGCCCGCTCTCGTAAGGTCCGGCGGATGATCCACCCGATACCCCCAGGCACCCGTGACGTGCTGCCCGACGAGATGCGCGAGCTTCGCCGGCTGCACCTGGCGATGATCGAGGTCTTCGAGAGCCGCGGCTACGGCGAGGTCGCGACGCCGGCGATCGAGTACGACGAGGTGATGGCCCGCGGCGACGGCCGCACCGCCGCTTCCGCCTACCGCTTCTTCGACGAGCGCGGCGACCTGCTCGCCCTGCGCTCCGACATGACCGTGCCGATCGCCCGTCTCGTCGCCAGCCGCTATGCCGCCGCCGACCCGCCGATACGCCTTTGCTACCTCGCCAACGCCTTCCGCGCCGTGCGCCCGCAGCGCGGCCAGATGCGCGAGTTCGCCCAGGCCGGCGTCGAGCTGATCGGGGCGCCGGCTCCGGATGGCACCGCCGAGGTGGTCGACGTGCTGGAGGCGACGCTCGACGCCGCCGGGCTCAACCGCGCCGTGATCGGCCTCGGCGATTCCGATCTCTTCCGCCAGCTGCTCAGCGAGCTCGGCGTCGAGGGCGAGGCCCGCGACTCGGTGCTGGGCCGGCTCGCCGCCCACGACCTGGTCGGGCTCGAGGCCGAGCTCTCCGAACTCGACGGGATCGGCGCCGAGCAGGTCGGCACCTGCGTCGCGCTCTCGCAGCTGCGCGGCGGCAAGGAGGTGCTGGAGGAGGCGCGCGCGCTGGGGGGCGCGGCGGTCGAGCGGGCCACGGCCCGGATCGGCGACACCTTCGAGGCCCTGGAGGCACGCGGGGTGGCCGACCGCGTCCAGATCGACCTCGGGCTGCTGCGCGACCTCGGCTACTACAGCGGCGCGATCCTCGAGGTCTACGACCCGGCGATCGGCCATGTCCTCGGCGGAGGCGGCCGCTACGACGAACTGCTGAAGCGCTTCGGCCTCGACCTGCCGGCCGCAGGGTTCGCTCTGTACCTGGAGCGGGTGCACGTCGCCCAGATGGAGGAGGCGCGCGGGGTGGAGGGATCGTGAGCGTCGAGGTCGCCGGGCTGGGTCACGCCAAGGCGGAGGGGCCGCTGAAGCTGGCTGTCCCGCGCGGCGCCCTGCTCGGCGAGACGCTCGACGTGCTCGACGCGATCGGCATCGACACGAGCGAGGTGCGCGGCGAGTCGCGCTCGCTGATCTTCGAGACGGAGGGGATCACGCTGGTCACCATGCGCCCCTCCGACGTCCCGACCTACGTCGAGGCCGGTGCCGCCGACGTCGGCATCACCGGCAAGGACGTGCTGCTCGAGCAGGCCGACCGGGTCGTCTACGAGCTGCTCGACCTCGGCTTCGGCCGCTGCCGCATGGTGCTCGCCGCCCGCAAGGGCGACGAGAGCCTGGGAGAGTCCCAGCGCCGCCTGGGGATGATGCGGATCGCGACCAAGTACCCGCGCACGGCGGAACGCCACTTCGAGTCGACCGGCCGCCAGGTCGAGGTGATCGAGGTCAAGGGCTCGGTCGAGCTGGCGCCGCTGATCGGCCTCGCCGACGGCATCGTCGACCTCGTCGCCACCGGCCGTACCCTGAAGGAGAACGACCTCGAGGTCCGCGAGGAGATCCTCGAGTGCACGGCGCGCTTCGTCGCCAACCGGGTCGCGCACAAGCTGCGGGCCGCGGAGGTGGACGAGCTGACGCGGAAGCTGCGGGAGGCGGTGGCGCGGTGAGGGTGAAGCGATTCGAGTGGGGCGACCCCGGAAAGGTCGCCGCCGACCTGCGCGCATGGACCTCGTGGTCGGTGGCGCCGAGGGACGTCGGCACGATCGAGAGGGAAGTCGTCGAAGGCGGCGACGAGGCGGTCCTGCGACTGACTGCCCAGCTCGACGCGACCGAGGCGGTGCCCGAGTCGCTCGCCCTGCGGGTCGCTCCGCAAAGCACGGTCGAGGCCCTGGACGGCCTCGACCCAGGTCTTCGCGAGGCGATGGAGATCGCCGCGGCGAACGTTCGCGCAGTCGCCGAGGCGCAGGTCGAGACCGCGCCAAGCAGGATCGACCTGGCTCAGGGACAGGTGGTGACCCTGCGCGAGACAGCGGTTGGAGCGGCGGGCATCTACGCGCCCGGCGGGAGGGCCGCCTACCCCTCCAGCGTCTTGATGTGCGCGATTCCGGCGCGCGTCGCCGGGGTCGAGCGCCTGGCGCTCGCCACGCCACCGGGCCCCGACGGCGCGATCAGCCCTGTCGTTCTCGCGGCGGCCGAGCTGTGCGAGGTCGACGACGTCTACGCGGTGGGGGGAGCGCAGGCGATCTTCGCCCTCGCGCACGGAACGGAGACCGTCGACCCGGTCGACGTGATCGTCGGGCCGGGCAACGCCTGGGTCCAGGAGGCGAAGCGCTCCGTCTACGGACGGGTAGGCATCGACTCCTATGCCGGGCCGTCCGAGCTGATGGTGGTGGCGGGCCACGACACCGACCCCGAGTGGGCGGGCCTGGACCTCTGCGCGCAGGCGGAGCACGGGGCCGAGGGGCCGCTGGTGGCGGTGGCCGTGGAGAGCGCGGTGCTGGAGGCGATCGGGGAGGCGGTCGAGCGGATCGCCGCCGAGCGAGCCGGCATCGGCGACGCTCCGCTGGCGCTCGTCCAGGTCCCCGACCTCAGCGACGCCATCGACCTCGCCAATGCCTTCGCGCCTGAGCACCTCGAGCTCTTCGAGGAGGACGCGGCGTTGCTCGCCGACCGGGTCACTGCGGCCGGCTGTGTCTTCGCCGGTCGCTACGGGGCCACCGCCTTCGGCGACTACGCCGCCGGCTCCAACCACGTGCTGCCGACCGGCGGCGCCGGCCGCTTCTCCGGGCCCCTGGGCCCCGGCACCTTCCGCCGCAAGATCTCGACCGTGGAGGTCTCCGCCGAGGCCGCGGCGAAGCTAGCCCCATACGTCGACGTCCTCGCCCGGGCCGAGGGATTCCCCGTCCACGGCGAGTCGGCGATGATTAGGGCGGAGAAATGAGCAGAACGGCGACGAAAGAGCGCAGCACGGCCGAGACGCAGGTCAAGCTCTCCCTCGACCTCGACGGGGGCGAGTCGAGCGCGGCCACCGGGGTCGGGTTCCTCGACCACATGCTCGACCTGCTCGCCCGCCACGGGCGGCTCGGCCTGAAGGTCGAGGCGAGCGGCGACCTGGAGACCGGTGCCCACCACACGGTGGAGGACGTCGGCATCGTGCTCGGCCAGGCGCTCGACGAGGCGCTCGGCGACCGCGCCGGGATCCGCCGCTACGGCGCCGCCGTGGTGCCGATGGACGAGTCGCTGGCCGAGTGCGCGATCGACATCTCCGGGCGGCCGTTCTGCCACTTCGACGCCGAC
>DASUIY010000058.1:0-6383 GCA_036279555.1 Solirubrobacterales bacterium
CGGTCTTCAGGTCGGCCAGCCCGGCCTCGTCCATGCCGATCTGCTCGGCCATGCCGGATAGGGCGTGGCGGATGACCGCCACGTTCTCCGCCCGGGCGGGAAGCTTCATCTGAAGCCCTTTGGGACCCTCGCTGGTGGTGGTGCCGTTTGCCATTTACTGCTTCCCGCCAAGAGCTCGCCGTCTTCGCGGCTCCGAGCATAGCCGCCCGCCGCTGGCAATCCCGGTACCCGAGGCTGGTGGCGGCAAAACAACGGGCCCTCAGGCGGCGCCGCGAGCGAAGCGAGCACGCGCCTGCTCGGGGTCGACGAATACCTCGCCGCGCACGAAACTGCCGTCCCGCAGCTCCCAGATCCAGGCCGCCGGCATGTCCCGGATGCCCAGCTCGCGACTGCGCACGTAGACGCGGCCGAGGACCAGCAGGCGCTCGCCGCGACGCTCCACCCGACCGGGCGTGATCAGCAGCTCTTCCCACACCTTTTCGACGTCCGCGAGGTAATCGCGCAGGCCCTGGCGGCCGCCGTAAGGGCTCTCGCGCCCCGCCTCCCCGCCGGTGACCGAGACGAACTCCATCTGCTCGGAGCAGAGCCCGACGATGGCGTCCGCATCGCGCTGGTTGAAGGCCTGGAAGAGGCGCTGGATCAGTGCCTCGGGGGTCTCAGCCATCGCCATCCGCATCCGCCCGCGAGATGGCGAGAATCGCCACATCGTCGTCGAGCGCTCCCTCCGTGAAGACGTGTAGCGCCCCCTCCAGCCGCTGGACCACATGAGCGGGGCTGCCCGCGCCGGCGAGATGCTCGCGCAGGCGCTGCTCGCCGAAGCGGCCCTCGCTCCCCTCCGCCTCGGTGATCCCGTCGGTGACGATGACGAGCTGCTGGCCCGGCTCGACCTGGCTGTGGCCGATCCTCCACCTGACGTCGGCAAACGCGCCCAGCACCGGATCGGCGGGGGCGGCCTCGCGCACATGCCCCCCGTCCACCAGCAGCGGCGGCAGGTGCCCCGCCACCGCGATCCGGACCGGCTGGCTCGGGTCCTCGCTGAGCGCCACCGCCGCGACGCTGCAGAGCGCCGCGCCGCGCCGCGCAACCAGTGCCCGGTTGAGAGCGGTCAGCGCCGCGACGGGATCGTCGGTGAGGATCGCCGCGGTGCGCAGCGTGTAGCGAGCCAGGGCGGTGACCGAGGCGGCTGCGGCACCGCGGCCGGTCACGTCGCCGACGACGAGCATCCAGCCGCCGCCGATTCGAAAGGCGTCGTAGAAATCCCCGCCCACCTCGTTCTCGGCCCCCGCCGGCCGGTACATGGCGGCGAGCGACCAGCCGGGGATATGGGGCAGGGGCGGCGGCAGCAGCCCGCGCTGGAGCGTCTCGGCGATCTCCGCTCGAGCCGCCTCGGCCCGCTCGAGGTCGGAGAAGAGCCCGCTGTTGTCCAGCGCCAGGGCGACGCGGCCGGAGAGGATCCAGGCGAACTGCGCGTCGCGGCGCCTGTAGTGCCGGCCCGACCAGGCGACGCCCAGGGTCAGGGCTCCCGTCACCCTGCCTCGGGCCTTGAGGGGAACGGTGATTCCCGAGCGCACCTTGAGGCTCCGCAGGAACTCGAGATCCGTGCCCTCGTCATGCGCGATCTCGCGCAGGTCCGCCTCCGTCATCCGCTCGAAGAAACGCAGAGCCGGCATCGCTTGACTCTCCCCGGACAGCATCCCCTCGGGGATCGACGGCCTGCGCTCCAGCAGCCCTCGTTCGACGTGCGGGGCGGCACCCGGTGCCACCCGCACCGCGACACGCCGCACGCTCCCGCCCTCGATCACGTCGATCATGCAGAAGTCGGCCAGCGCCGGGACGATGACGTCGCAAATCGCTTCCAGCGTCTCCTCCAGCGAAGCGGCCCCTTCGGATACTTCCGCCACTTCGGCGAGCACCAGGAACCCGCGCTGGGCGCGCCGTCCTCTGACGATCAGGACGGCGAGGTAGACGCAGGCGGCGGCGAGCGCCACCACCAGAATCGCCATGGCGATCAAATCCATTCAACCGACTCTATGTTCGATCGCAACGTGGGTCCAGCGCCGCCCGCTCTGGGAGAGGGCGCATGCAAGGCCAAGGCCCGCGAGTGCCCTACGGCGTGGCCCGCAACGCCCTGGCGGACGCGCGGGGCACGGTGCGGGCGTCTCCCCCGGTCCAGGAGTTGAAGCGGTACCAGGACGGCTTCGCCTCGCGGTCGGCGGTGAGCAGGCCGGCGGAGTCGCAGAACTGACACGAGCCGGCCGCGTCGGCCCAGGAGAACCACCAGACGCCGCCGATCCGCCAGCGGTTGCGGTTTTCGCTCAGCATCGCGAAGGCCCGGTCCAGTTCGCGAGCCTGGCCGCGAGGGCCGCGCTCCCAACGCGACTCGAACCCGTCCGAGCCCCAGCCGAGCTCGGTCATGTAGAGCGGCGTCTCGGCGTCGCCGTAGAACCCCATCACCCGGCGCAGGTCTTCGATCTGGCCGAACATGGTGCCCGCGTCGGCGACGTACGGGTGAAGCGCCACGCCGTCGAAGTAACGCTCGATCCCGGGGATTTCGTAGACCCCGGCGAGGAAGGCGTCGGACTCGATGTTCGGGGGAACCTGCAGGGGGCGCCCGAAGAGCCCGCCCATGATCACCGTCGAGCCGGGGTCGAGCCGGTGCAGCAGCCGGCCCGAGATGCGGATCAGCCTCGCGAACCTCTCCGGATCCGGCTGGCGCGAGAAGGTGACGATGTTCTCCTCGTTCCATATCTCCCACTGGCGGACCGGCAGTCGCGGCAGCTCGCGGTTCTCGCGCCAGAAGCTGCCTCGAGGGCCGTAGCGCAGAACCGCGGCGCGCAGGAAGCGGAGCCATTCACGTCGCTGCCGGGCGCTGGCCACCGGCTCCCCCCCCAGCCGCGGCGAGACCCAGTCGGGAGTGCCCCAGAGGAAGAAGTAGATGGTGATCCCGTGCTCGGCCGCATGCCCGACCTGTTCGTCCAGCCACCACCATTCGGGGTCGCGGCGGTCGGCGGCATCGGGCACGATCTCGGCCCAGTTGAGGGGCATGCGCACGCTCGTGATCCCCGCTTCCCGCATCAGCTCGTAGTCGTCCCCGTCGGTGTACCCCTGCGGCGACATCCCGATGAAGCCAGGCGGCGGCGCGAGGGAGAGCGACCCCGCCATCGCGGGAGCGAGGGTCAGCAGCGCCGCGGTCAATGGGACGATCAGGAACCTGCGCACGAGACCCGACATTGTGCCTTGTCGGGCAGGCGGCCACCCGATGGCCGGCCGGCGACGTTCATCGGGGCGCCCGGATTTGAACCGGGGACCTCACCGACCCGAACGGTGCGCGCTACCAGGCTGCGCCACGCCCCGAGAGCGGCGATTATCCCAGACGGGGGGCGGCGCTAGCGGACCGCCTCGATCGCGGCTTCGAGCTGGGCGCGCGTCGGGCCGTCCTGAAGGGTGCGGGTGCCGGCGGGCCCGCTGACGATCGTGGCCTGGCGGGTGCGGATGCCGAGGTCGGTTCCGAGCTGGTTGTAGCCCTCGAGCCGCTGCGCGGCAGGGCTGCCGGTCTCGAGTTCGCGATCGAGCACCTGCTTCCACTCGGCAGCGTCGAGTTCACCGGACGAGGCGGCAAGGGAGGACATGAACTCGTCGTCGACCCCGAAGCGCTCCGCTTCGTCCTGGTTGCGGAAGAAGAGGTAGGTGTACTGCCAGCCGTAGCCCAGCTCGGCCGCCGCCTCGGCTCCGAAGAAGCCGAGCTGAACCGGGTTCTGCGCGACCGAGTAGTGACGCATCAGCAGCTTCACCTCGCCTGGCCGGACATAGCGTTCGACCAGGCCGGGAATCGTCCCCAGGAAATCCTCGCGGCAGCTGGAGCACTGGAGGTCGTTGAAGACCTGGATCGAGACCGGTGCGTCGGCGGAACCGAGCCGGTCCCCTTCCTGCGGGATCCCGCCGAAGGTGCCTTGCGCGTCGGCGATGCCGTCGACGCGGATCACGTCCGGGCCCGCCTCCTGGGTGGAGATGTCGACCACGGCATACCCCACCGCCAGCAGGGCCAGGCCGAGCGCGAGGATCACCCAGATCCGGCCCCGGCGGGGAATCGGAACAGACGCCGGAGTCGCGTCGCGGTTCTCGGCGGCGGTCGGCATATGGCCATTATCGCGCCTGGGGCTCGCGACCGATCTCGCGCCGGCGAAGGCATTGACACCGCCGTCGTGAGGGGTAAATTCCTTGCTACCTGGTTCTCAACGACAAGGGAGGTCCGCCGTGGCCAATCACCTCACCCCGTCCGAGCTTGCCGAGGAGCTTCACATGAAGCGTCAGGAGGTGATCGGCAGATGCATGCAGCTGGGGGTTCCCATCTTTCACGGACGCATCGACAAGACGCTCTTCCAGAGCTCGATGCGAAGCATGGACGCGGTGAGCAGGGGCCAGGGGCGACCTCGCGCCACGTAGTGCTCAACTAGACTTCCCCCCGCATGGAGCGGGGAACCAAATCGGCCACGCTTGCGGATCTGCTGCCGCTTTCCGCCAAGCTCTACGGCAGCGCCCCGGCGGTCTGCTTCAAGCAAGGCGGCGAGTGGGTCAAGCGCAGCTATGACGACGTCCAGGAGACGGTCCGTTCGCTCTCGCTCGGCCTGATCGACCTCGGCGTCGCCAAGGGCGACAAGGTCTCGATCCTGGCCAACACCCGTCCCGAGTGGACCTACGTCGACTTCGCCGCGCTCTCTGCGGGTGCCGTGGTCGTGCCGATCTACCAGACCAACTCGCCGGAGGAGTGCCAGTACGTGCTGGAGAACTCCGACGCGAAGGTCGTCGTCGTCGAGGACGAGGAGCAGATGGAAAAGATCCGCGCGGTCCGCGACCGCCTGCCCCTGCTGGAGCACGTGGTGCGCATGACCGGCTCCAGCGACGACGCGATCTCGCTCGAGGACCTGGCCGCGCGCGGCGCCGGCCGCGGGGAGGCCGAGTGGGAAGCGCGCTGGCAGTCGGTCACGCCCGAGGACGTCTGCACCTTCATCTACACGTCGGGCACGACCGGCCCGCCCAAGGGCTGCATCATCAGCCACGGCAACTACCGGGCGATGCTGGACATGGTCAAGGAGAACAGCGTCATCGAGGGGGAAGACGTCACCTACCTCTACCTCCCCCTCGCCCACTCCTTCGCCCTGCTGATCCAGCTCGGCAGCTTCGACCTCGGCGCGACGCTCGCCTACTGGGAGCGCGACCCGCTGAAGATCCTGCCCAACCTGGCCGAGCTGAAACCGACCTACTTCCCCTCGGTGCCGAGGATCTTCGAGAAGATCTACACGGCCGCCACCAGCGCAATCGAGAAAGAGGGCGGGCTCAAAAAGGCGATCTTCAACTGGGCGATCGCGACCGGCAAGAAGGTGCGCGCGCTCGAGCGCGAAGGCCGCGAGCCCGGCTTCCTGCTGCGCAAGCAGTACGAGTTCGCCGACGAGAAAGTCCTCTCCAAAGTCCGCGGCCTCTTCGGCGGCAACCTGCGACTCGCCGTCTCCGGCGCGGCCCCGATCAACCCCGAGATCCTGCGCTTCTTCGACGCCGCCGGAGTGCTCGTGCTGGAGGGCTGGGGGATGACCGAGACCTCCACCGCGGCGACGATCTCCACGCCCGAGGACTTCAAGATCGGCACGATCGGCAAACCGTTCCCCGGCTGCGAGGTGAAGATCGCCGAGGACGGCGAGATCCTGGTCAAGGGCCCCAACGTCTTCCAGGGCTATTACAAGAACGAGGAGGCGACCCGCGAGACGATCGTCGACGGCTGGCTGCACACCGGCGACATCGGCGAGGTCGACGAGGACGGCTTCATCACGATCACCGGCCGCAAGAAGGACATCATCATCACCGCCGGCGGCAAGAACATCACCCCGGCCAACCTCGAGAACGAGATCAAGCAGCACCCGCTGGTCTCCCAGTGCGTCGTGGTCGGCGACCGCAAGCCCTACCTCGTCGCACTGGTCACCCTCGATCCCGAAGAAGCGGTTGCCTACGCCTCCGAGCACGGCCTGCCCGAGGATCCCGAGCAGCTGGCGGCCAACGCCGACGTGCGCCAGGCAATCGAAGACCACGTGGCGAAGATCAACGAGAGGTTCGCCCGGGTCGAGCAGGTGAAGAAGATCGCGATCCTGCCCAGGGACCTCTCGCAGGAAGACGGCGAGCTGACGCCCACGCTGAAGGTCAAGCGGGCGGTCGTCACCGCCAAGCACGAGCGCGAGATCGAGCAGCTCTACGCGAGCTAGCGGTTGTCCCAAGGGGTCGGGTGGGTCTCTGGTCGAATTGATGTCGCACGCGCGCTCCGCGCGCTTAGCGACAATTTGAGAGCGCGGGCTACGCCCGCGCTGAGAACCACGAGTGCAGCGGCGGCCGTCGGCCAC